>QIIF01000145.1 GCA_003231075.1 Candidatus Falkowiibacteriota bacterium
TATGTTTTAACGGATATTTTTCATCTTTGGTATTTATACTCAGCCGGCTTGGCTTTCTTAGCGGCTTTTTTAGTGAGTTTTTATTTACAGAAGTTTTGGACATTCCGTGATAATTCCAACAAAAAAATCCACAAGCAGATGGCGGTGTATTTCGCGGTGGGCGCGGCGAATTTGGGAGTTAACACGGGCGGAATATATTTATTGGTGGAAAAATTCAATTTTGATTATTTATGGGCGCAAATTATTATGGGAGCATTAATCGCCGTCGGCAGTTTTTTGATATACAGGTTTGTTATTTTTAAAGAAGATAAAATTGAAACTGGCAGCCGCGTGAAGGTTTTAGTAGCCACCGGAATTTTTCCGCCGGATATCGGAGGGCCGGCGACATACAGTAAATTATTGGCGGATGAATTGCCGAAAAGAGGGGTTGAAGTTGAAGTTTTGAGTTTCGGTTCTGTCCGCCATCTGCCGAAAATTATCCGGCATTTTGTTTATTTTTTCAAAGTTTTAAAAACGGGCAGGAAGGCTGATGTTATTTACGCGCAAGATCCGGTAAGCGTGGGATTGCCAGCGTCATGGGCGGCAAGATTGCTTAAAAAGAAATTTATTTTAAAAATTGTCGGTGATTACGCGTGGGAACAGGGAAGACAAAGATTTGGAGTGGATGATTTATTGGATGAATTTCAAGAAAAAAAATATTCTTGGAAGGTTGAATTTCTGCGCGCGCTCCAAAAAAAAGTAGCGGACAGGGCGGATTTAATTATTGTCCCCGGTAATTATCTAAAAAATATAATAATGAAGTGGGGGGTTAATGAGGATAAGATAAAAGTGGTATATAATGCCGTTCCGGAAGCGCGCCTGAATTTAACAAAAGAAGAGGCAAAAGAAAATTTAGCTCTTCAGGGGGATATAATATTCTCGGCGGGGCGATTGGTTCCGTGGAAAGGTTTTAGTCTTTTAATTAAGCTAATGCCGGAACTGTTAAAAGTAAATTCTGATTTTAAACTGGTTATCGCGGGGGAGGGCAATGGGCGCGAAGATCTTGAAAATAAAAAAATAGAACTGGGGTTAAATGATGAGGTTTCGCTTGTCGGCAGCGTCAGCCGCGATAAAATTTTTGAATATATGAGAGCGTCGGATATGTTTGTTTTAAATACGGGCTACGAAGGATTGTCCCATATTACGGTTGAAGCTATGCGTATCGGCTTGCCGGTGATTACTACGGATGCCGGCGGCAACGCGGAGATAATTAAAAATGGAGAAAATGGAGTATTGCTTGAATACAATAATAAAGAGCAATTTAGGAAGGCAATATTGGAATTTTGGCGAAACAAGCGGAAAGCGTTTGAGATTTCGGAAAACGCCAAACAAAGCTTGGATAAATTTGATCAAGATAATATGATTAAAGAAATATCTTTATTATTAAAAATGTGAAAATTTTAAATTTAAGTTTGGACAATTCAGTTTTAAACAAGGATTCCGGTTTAGCAAAAAGAGTTGTTGAATATGGAGGATTGTTTGAGAAATACGCCATTATAGTTCCGGCAAAAGAAAATAAAGAGGTTAGGTTATCAGATAACACTAAAGCTTATGGCGTGAAATCAGGCAATAAGGCGGTTGGCTTGTTTAAGATTTGCGTGCTCGCGAAAAAACTGATGAAACAGGATGAATTTAATGCCATTACGGTTCAGGATCAATATTTTTTGGGCTTTATGGCGTTACGGCTCGCGCGAAAATTTAAAATAGGGCTGGAAATTCAGGTTCACGGTTTTGAAAAATACGGCGGATTGCGAAAGCTGATCGCGAGATATGTTCTGCCGCGCGCGGATTCCGTCCGCGTTGTCAGCCAACGGCTAAAGAGGCGGTTGGTTAGCGAGTTCGGGGCGGCTGAAGATGCCATTACGGTTGCGCCGATATTTTCGGATTTCGGATGTCGGATTTCGGATGTCGGATTTCGGATGTCGGATTTCGGAAGTTTAAATAAAAAAGGCAAAGAGAACGGCGGGAAATTTATTTTTTTAACTGTTGGGAGGTTGGTGCCGGTTAAGAATATTGAGATGCAGATTGAGGCACTGGCGAATTACGAATTACGAATTGCGAATTGCGAATTGTGGATAGTTGGAGAAGGACCGGAAAGAAAAAATTATGAATTACGAATTACGAATTACAAATTAAATAATAAAATAAAATTATTTGGTTGGCGGGATGATTTGGATAAATTTTATCGGCAAGCCGACGCTTTTATTTTGACATCGGACAGCGAGGGATGGGGGTTGGCGGTGATTGAGGCGGCCGCGCGCGGATTGCCGATTGTGATGACGGATGTCGGCTGCGCGGGCGAAGTTATTAAAGACGGTGAAAGCGGAATTGTTATTCCTGCCGGCGATCGGCGAAAGCTGGAAGAAGCGATGGTTAAGCTGATAGAAGATGAAAGTTTAAGGCGCAGATTGGGATCCGGCGCGCAAGAGGCGGTTAGGCGGTTGCCGAGCAAAGAGGAGGCGTTGGAGCTGTATAAACAATCATTGGAAAAAGCCGCTTAAAGCCCCCTTGATAAGGGACTGTCGCCAAACCCTGTCACGGCTGAAATTTTAGTATTTTGTTGATGACAACAAAAATACAACAAAAACCTTTATTTTATAAGTAAAAAATAACTATAAAAAATCAGTGTTAAGTGGACTTGACACTGAACTACTATTTAGTGTAAAGTAGAGTTAACACTAAATATGGCATTAAATAAAGAAAAAATAAGAGAATATATCAGTGATCAAATAGTCCAGGCCGATTTTCGCGCGCGCGGTTATGTTTTTGACGCGAATAATAAAAAGCGGTTAAACCGCAATATTTTTATACGCTTGCGGCATCATTTGGATAAATTTTTGGAAGGCAATAAAGCGTATCGCTGGATTGCGCTTACCGGTTTGCGCGGCGCCGGCAAAACAACCATTATGTATCAATTATATCATGCCAAGAAAAATATTGACGGTTATTTTCTTGTCTTGCCGGTTGATGAAGCGGTGGCAACGCTTAATAGCAGTATTAGTGAAATTTTAAATATTTTTGAAGAGATTGTCGGCAAACCGCTTTCCAATCTGGATAAGCCGTTGTTTCTGTTTCTGGATGAAGTGCAATATGATGATAATTGGGGGATAACATTAAAAACATTGTATGACCGCGCCGATAATGTTTTTATTTTTTGCATCGGTTCGGCGGCTGCGCTCGTTAATACCAACTCAGACATCGCGCGCCGGGCGATTTATGAAAAAATTTATCCGCTGTCATTTACTGAATTTATAAAAATTAAATATCAAAAAGTGGAAACAAAAGGGCTTGCCGGAGCGCTTTGCGATGGCATTTTTTCGGCGCGTTCCGCGAGAGAAGTTTTTGATAATTTAGTATTGCTAGAAGATAAGGTAAATAAATATTATATGGGCGTCAGCCGGCTGGAATTTGAGAATTATCTTCATTACGGATCATTGCCGTTTATGATCGCGCTTGATAATGAAGCGTTGATTTATGATCAAATCAACAAATCATTGGAACGCGTCGTAAATAAAGATATTCCGCAAATGCGGGCGATGACGCAGGATGTTATAAGTAAGATTCCCGCTATTTTATACGCGATTGCCGATATGGACGCGCTTAATTTTTCCACGCTTGCGGAAAAATTCGGCATTTCCCGGCCGAAAGTGTCGGAAATATTTTCGGCGCTTGAACAAGCCGAGGTTTTGCATAGAATTTATCCGGCCGGATCGCATTTTAAGCAAGTGACGCAAAAGCCGTCAAAATATCTTTTTTCTTCTCCGGCATTCCGCGCGATGTATTACAAAACAATAGGCAACACAATAACCGAGCAAAACGCGCGCGGAAAATTACTGGAAGATTTGGTTGGAATGTATTTTTACCGTTTATTTGATAAGAAACCGCTTTTTTCTCTTACTTACGACAGCGCGAAGGGCGGAGCGGATTTTATTATCGGCGCAGAAGGGAAAAGGATAGTGGTTGAAGTCGGGTTGAATAAAACGGAATACAAACAAGTCGCGAAAACGGCTAAGAAAATAAAATCCGCGTATAATATTATTATATCCGAGAAAGCGGATGAACTGGAATATAATAAAGAGCAAAATGCCGTAAAAATTCCGTTAAAATATTTTCTACTTACATAAAAAATTACCAATATGAAACTACTTATTATTACGCAAAAAATTGATATTAATGATGATAATTTAGGGTTTTTTCATTGCTGGGTGGAGGAGTTCGCCAAGCAATGCGAGAGCGTGGTTGTTGTTTGTTTGCAAAAAGGGGATTATGATTTGCCCGGGAATGTTAAAGTATTGTCGTTGGGCAAAGAACAAGAAATTCAAAATTCAAAATTTCAAATCCTAAATAAATTCAAAATTCAAAATTCAAAATTCAAAATTCTTATTAAAATTAAATATATTTATCGTTTTTATAAATATATCTGGCGAGAGAGGAAGAATTATGACTCTGTTTTTGTCCATATGAATCCCGAGTATGTTGTGTTGGGCGGATTGTTTTGGCGGTTAACGAGAAAAAAAATCGGTTTATGGTATACGCATAAGTCCGTTGATTTGAAATTGCGGCTGGCTGAGAAATTGGCGGATATTATTTTTACGGCATCCGCGCGAAGTTTTCGCCTGCCGAGCAATAAGGTGAAAATTATGGGGCATGGGATAGACATTGAAAAATTCCAAATTCCAAATTCCAAATTCCAAATTCCCAAATTTATCATTATTACCGCGGGCAGGGTTGCGCCGGTTAAAAATCTGCATATTTTGATTGAAGCGGCTGGAGTTTTGAAAAATAAAAACTTTGATTTCACGATAAAAATAGCCGGCGCTCCGACACTGGCGAGCGGTAAAGATTATTTTGAAAAATTAAAAAATTCCGTCAAGGAGAAGGGGCTGGAAGATAAGATAATTTTCGCGGGACCAATCCTCTATAAAAATATCCCAAAATTTTACGCGGATGGGGATTTGTTTGTAAATTTGAGTAACACCGGCAGTATTGATAAGGCGGTTTTGGAAGCGATGGCAAGCGGCTTGCTTGTCCTGACTTCAAACGAGGCGTTTCGCGATATTCTTCCCGAAAAATATTTAACAGAAAAAGCCCCGGAACAGATAGCGGAAAAAATAATCGCGCTTTCAAAATCCGGCAAGGATGAAAGCTTGCGGAAATATGTCTCCGAAAATCACAGTTTAGAAAATTTAATCGGTAAAATCGTGCAAATTTATAAAAATTAAAGAGTTTTATGGAAAAAGAAAATATCGTCCGTGGCGGCATAATAATTTGTTTTTTTGGAATATATAGACCCGAATATTCCCGCAATAGAGCGCTTGTTTCCGGCTTAAAACAAAATGGCGTGGAAGTTATTGAGTGCAGAACAGAATTAAATGGGATTAAAAAATATTTTGATTTAATTAAAAAGCATTGGAAAATAAGAAAAGATTACGATGTTTTATTCGTGGCTTTTCCGGGATGGCATTCAATGATTTTAGCTAAATTTTTAACGAGAAAACCGATTATTTTTGACGCTTTTGTTTCTATGTATGACTCAACTGTATTTGACCGGAAAAGCATAAAGGAACATAGCTTAAAGGCAAAATATTTTTGGTTTATAGATTGGCTGGCCTGCGTATTGGCGGATAAGGTTATTCTTGACACAAATGAGCATATAAAATATTTTGTTTCGGAATTCGGCGTTAAAAAAGAAAAATTTGAAAGGATTTTTGTCGGTTCTTTCGCTGAAACCTTTGCTTTGCCCAAGAATGTTAAAAAAAATAATAAATTCATTATTAGTTTTTACGGATTTCTTATTCCTTTGCAGGGAATAAAATATGTTTTGGAATCAGCGGATATTTTGAAAAATAATAAGGATATTCGGTTTAATATTATCGGGACAAAGATTAAAAGCAAATATAAAGACAAGGAATTCTCCAATGTTAATTTTTTGGATGATCTCCCGTATAGAGAACTTATTGAATTGATGAATTTTTCGGATATTTGTCTGGGGATATTCGGGGACACGGGAAAAACTCAAAGGGTGATTCCAAATAAAGTTTATGATTGCGCGGCTTTGAAAAAACCGGTTATTACCGCTGATACGCCGGCGATTAGAGAGCTGTTTAGCGAAAACGATTTAATGTTTATTCCGGCCGCCAATTCTAAAAAATTATCCGAAGCTGTTTTAAGTTTAAAAAATAATCCGGAAAAAATGGAAAAATTGGCTGAAAATAGTTATAATAAATTTATTCAAAACGCGAAAATACATATTTTGGGCGAGCAATTAAAAAAGATAGCGGAAAAATTAATTTTAGTATAAAGGGACTGTGTGGCATATTTTTTGTTGAAATTGTGTTAATATTAAAAATAGCCCGAGAATTTTGCAACTTGACTTTAATAATTCTCGTGCTAAAATGTAAGTATGCTTATAAAAAGGGAAAAATTAAAGGAATTAAGGGATCATTTGAGTAAAAAGGAAATTTCGCTTATTGTGGGACCAAGACAGGCGGGGAAAACGACATTAATGAAAGAATTAATGGATGAGCTTGTTAAACGCGGTAAAAAGACGATTTTTTTAAGTCTTGATTTTGAAAAAGACCGTCCTTTTTTTGATACCCAAGAATTACTTATCCAAAAACTCAGACTGGAATTTGGCGATTCAAAAGGATATGTTTTTATTGATGAAATACAGAGAAAAGATGACGCGGGATTATTTTTGAAGGGCATTTATGATATGGGCTTGAATTATAAATTTATCGTTTCCGGTTCGGGCAGCATAGAGCTTAAAGAAAAAATACACGAATCTTTGGCCGGCAGGAAAAGGATTTTTGAATTG
>QIIF01000148.1 GCA_003231075.1 Candidatus Falkowiibacteriota bacterium
ATATGCCCTTATTGTAATAATTAAAAACAGTCATTGAGTTGTTCTTTGGTTAAAATTAATATGTTATCTGTCTTAAATGTGTTTTTGCCGACACGACCTAAAAATTTAAGATAATTTCTTAATTTGATAAATGCTTTTAATTTTTCTGATGTCCAAGGTATTAAAATTCCAATTCTACCTAAAGCAGAAGCATTAACTAAGCCACCTATTAAATGTTTTCTACTTACTTTATTCTCAATTTCTATACAAATAAAGCAACGAGCATTTTCATTAAAATCTTTTAATCTCTCAAAAAGATTTTCATCTGCTTCTAAGCCAAAATAATTTAAATTTTCATTATGTTTTTGGATTAATTTATTAATAAAATTCTCACTAACATCTAACAAATTATTATACTCCTCAATATATTTTTGATCTTCTGCAAAAGGACCTACGGACACATCAACTCTTGGTGAATAAACTTCTTTATTTCCTTTCATAGAAGTCCATTCAAT
Organism: Candidatus Falkowiibacteriota bacterium; assembly: GCA_003231075.1. Classification (GTDB taxonomy): domain Bacteria; phylum Patescibacteriota; class Patescibacteriia; order Patescibacteriales; family SZUA-104; genus SZUA-104. Next base: position 495 of record QIIF01000148.1, read on the forward strand.
TTTAACTTCTTCGTTATAAATTTCCTGTAATTTCGCTTTTAATATTGATTGATATTCTTTAGATTTCATATTTAAGCTAACTTAATTAATTAAATAGTTTTTATACGCCTTTTTTCGCCGCGGCAGAATCTCTCCGCGAGGATTCTGCCGGTTTCATCCGACAGCGCAACTTATCTAATAAACCATATTAAGCATGCTGACTGGAATAATCCCATAACGGAATATGCGCCGTAGCGAAATTAATAACTCCTTAATCTTAACAAATTAAAATAACCCGAGCAAGTCGGGTTATTTTTATATTAAACGCTTATTTATAAAAGCTCTGCCAGATCCTGATTTTAGATATTTCTCAAATTCAAAGGCTTTGTATTTATCGTTAATTGCAAAATAAAATTTAAGTTCAAGCGGTCGGCGATTAACCGTGGCGGGCGCATAGCCCTTTAAATGCCTTTCTATTCTCTTTTTTAAATCATCTGTGCATCCAACATAATAACCGTCCTTGCATTTTAAACTATACACATAATGTATATAATTAAGCTCGCTTTCGCAAAGCTACTGGCGGACTTCGTCACGCCGTAGCTTCGCTTCAGCGAAGCGATGGCGGAGAGGCAGGGATTCGAACCCTGGGAACCCGTGAAGGCTCAGCAGTTTTCAAGACTGCCCCATTCGACCGCTCTGGCACCTCTCCTCTCGGATATCAGATTTCGGATTTCTGATGTCGGATTATTTTGATATCCAAATATTATTTTATATAATCGCAACGAATTTATTTTTTATTATTCCAGTCCTATTAATTGAAAAATATCAATCGGGACTTCTTCGTATGGATGCGCTTTTTTTATGGCTTCAACAACTTTTTTAACTTTATCCTGCTCGCACACGAACTCAATTTTAACTTCCTCTACTTTTTCAATTTCGCCCGTCTTGCCAATTGCCGGCTTCGCCCCTTTCAGCGGCAGAAAATAACCGAATCCTTCCGATACAAAAACGCAGTGGCTGTAATTGCCCATTTTCCCGCCGCCGGCTTCGCCTATCGCCGTTCGCACCGCGTCGGCGTTGGCGCGCGGACAGTAAGTCTGAATTTTTACGATGTTGTTTGGCTTCATAAAAAACAAAATCATTTCGCCTCGTCAGAATCTCTCCCGCCGGAGCGGGATGATTCTGCCAGTTTTATCCGATAATCCATATTTAGCGCGATAACCGGCATAATCCCCTAACGGGAGATTATGCCGCGGCGGAACCCCCTTTATCAAGGGGGCTTTACAGCCGCCCCTCTTTACTAAAGGGGGGAATTATTAACTTTATAACTTTATGAACTTTCTACTTTATGAACTTTATGAACTATTTCGCATACTCGCATCCTTTGGCGCTGCATTTTACGCTGTCGTCTTTGCCGGAAACCAGCAAAGCCTCGCAGTCCGGACATTTGTCGCCGGTGGGCTTGCCCCAGTAGGCGTTTTTGCAGTCGGGATATTGATTACAGGCGTAGAATACTCCGCGCTTGCTTCTTTTTTGGACTATCTCGCCCTTGCCGCAATTCGGGCATTTTACTCCGGTTCCGCCGCCGCCCTCGCCGATGTTCTTAATGGTTTTGCATTTAGGATAGCCGGAACATCCAAAGAACGGGCCGTATTTTCCATTCCTCACAAGCATCGCCTCCCCGCATTTCTCGCATTTTTCATCTTTATACTTTTCTTTCAACTTTTCTATTTCCTCGTTGTCAGAACCGCCTTCCGTTTCGCTCTTGCTCTTTTCCATTCCTTTAATATTTTTACAGTCCGGATAAGCGCCGCAGGCAAGAAATTTCCCGTAACGGCCGGTTTTAATTATCATTGACGCGCCGCATTTGTCGCATTTTTCGTTTGATGTTTCTTCAGGCATAATGTCTTTTTTATTTAGTTTATTATCTTTGTCTTTTAAATTTTTATGGAAAGGATGGTAAAATTCGCTGATAACCGGCCGCCATTCTTTTTCGCCGTGGGCAATATCATCCAAATCATTTTCCATCTTGGCGGTAAATTCATAATCAACGATTTGAGGGAAATGCTCAACCAGTAAATCATTAACCACGAAAGCAATCTCCGTAGGCGCGAGTTTTTTGTTGTCGTCTCGGTTCACATAATTTCTAACTATAATCGTGGAGATTGTCGGGGCGTAAGTTGACGGCCTGCCTATGCCATGCTGTTCTAAAATTTTAACCAATCCGGCGTCTGAATATCTTGCCGGCGGCTTGGTAAAATGCTGTTCGGGGGCTAATTTGATCAAATCAAGCTTTTCTTCTTTTTTTACATCAGGTAATTCCAGCTCTTTGCTTTGCTCCGGATAAATTTTCAAGTAGCCGTCAAATTTTAGAACCTGTCCGGTAGCGCGGAATTGATACGGGGAATTTACGGCGTTAATATCTATAGTAGTATTGCTGACAACGGCTTCCGGCATTTGAGACGCTAAGGCGCGCTGCCAAATTAATTTATATAATCTGGCTTGGTTATTGTCGGCTATATTCGCGGTTTCGGGTGTTTTGCCGGCTTCGGTCGGCCTAATCGCTTCATGCGCTTCTTGCGCGCCCTTGGATTTTGTCTTAAACAGCCGCGGAGACTTGAGCGCGTATTTTTCTCCAAGGTTGCCTGATAAATAATCGCGGGCATTCTCTAAAAAAGTATTGGACAAATTCAAGGAATCGGTCCTCATATAAGTAATCAACCCGACTTCATACAATCTTTGCGCCACCATCATTGTCTGCTTTGCCGAGAATCCCAGCCAGCGGTTGGCGGTCTGCTGGAGCGTGGAAGTGGTAAACGGCTTAGGCGCGTTTTTCTTGCTTTCCCTTTGCTTAACATCGGTAATTAAATATTCCGCCCCTTCAAGTTCAGATAAAATTTTATCCGCCTCATCTTTATTTTTAATTTCCAGCTTATCAATCGTCTTCCCGTCTATTTTATTTAATCTGGCATCAAATATTGTTGTCTCTTGTCTATTGTCTGTTGTCTTTAGCGAAGCGACGATTGACCAGTATTCATCAACTTTAAATTTTTGTATTTCCCGCTCCCGCTCCACAATCAAGCGCATAGCCACGCTCTGCACTCTGCCGGCCGACAATCCGCGCGCGACTTTTTTCCACAAAAAAGGAGACATCTCGTAACCGACTAAACGATCCAAAATTCGGCGCGCCTGCTGGGCGTCAACCAATTTCATATTAACATCGCGCGGATTCTCCAATGCTTCCAGAATAGCGCTCTTGGTAATTTCATGAAAGACAATTCTTTTAATTTTTGGCAATTGTTTGGAATTTGTAATTTTGGATTTTGAATTTCCCAAGCCAAGAGCTTGGGCTATGTGCCAAGCGATGGCCTCTCCCTCTCGGTCTTCATCCGACGCCAATATAATCGTATCCGCTTTTTTAGCGTCCTTTTTTAAATTCGCGACTGTCTTAAGCGCTTTATCCGGAATAACATACTCCGGCTCAAAATTATTTTCAATATCAATCCCCATCTTGCTTTTAGGCAAATCGCGAATATGCCCGAAAGAAGACACAACCTTATAGTCCTTGCCGACAAATTTAGTTATTGTTTTAGCTTTTGTGGGGGACTCTACGATAACTAATTTCATAAAAAATTCTAAATCATAAATTACAAATCCTAAATAAATTACAATTTTCAAAATTACAAATTAAAAACAGTTTTGAATTTGTAATTTTGAATTTATTTGGAATTTGGTGCTTTGAATTTGTAATTTATTGTTTTACGGTAAAAACTATTTTATATTTATCTTGCTATCACATACTCCATATTCCCCAAGTTCTTCACCATTCCTTTCATTTCCATAATAACCAGTGTACTATTTATAATATTTGTGTCAAGTTTTGTCAAACGGATCAGGTCGTTTATATGTATCGGCTCTTTTTCCATATAGTTTAATAAATTTTCTTCTTCAGGCGTTTCGGGGATTATTTTTTTGTTATCAATGAAGGATGAAATTTGAGCCAAATCAAGCGCCTCCATAATATCGGCTGCGCAGACGGCGACTTTGGCTCCTTTTTTTATAAGGTCATTGGCGCCGTCCGAATTGGGGGAATAAATACTGCCCGGCACGGCGAAAACTTCGCGGTTTTGCTCCAAGGCGAATTGGGCGGTGATTAAAGATCCGGACTTTTTGCTTGCTTCAATTACCAAAGTGCCGAGAGACAATCCTGATATAACTCTGTTTCTTTGGGGAAAATGATGTTTGAGAGGAGGGGAGCCGACAGGAAATTCGGAAATTACCGCCCCGCCGGAGGCGGCAATTTTATCGGCCAAATAACGGTTTGAATAGGGATAGATGCTTTGCTTGTCCAATCCCGACCCCAGCACCGCTATTGTCCTTCCGCGCGCTTTTAGCGCCGCGTTATGCGCCAAAGCGTCAATGCCCAAAGCGAGGCCGGATACAATCGTTAAATTATTTTTAGCCAAATCCTCCACGATCCGTTCAGCCGCCATCTGTCCATACGAAGAATATTTTCTTGAGCCGACGACGGCTATGTTAAACTCTTCATTTTCCGGCAATTTCCCCTTATAATATAAAAGTGCCGGCGGGCTGTAAATTTCTTTAAGCGGTTTCGGGTATAGCTTATCATCAATCGCGACGGTTTTAATATTTTCTTTCGCCAATTTTTCCATTATCCCATCCGGATCAATGCCGCTTCTGGCTGCGGCGAATTCGTCGGCAATATTTTCCTCTATTCCGGCTCGGACCAATGCTTCTGTTGACGCATGGAAAGCGTCTTTCCAAAACGGAAATCTTTTTTTAATCCTTGCCATCCTAACGGGACCGAATTTTGGAAAATGAGTTAATGCGATGAGGTATTTTAAGTCGTTGTTATCCATATAGCGTAATTACAAATCTACAAATCCTTTGTCATTCCGAACGAGCCGCGCGAGGAGGAATCCCTTAAAGATTGCATATAGCAACGACATTGCAGTCTTCACGGACAAGGGATTTCTCCTCCCTTCGGTCGTCGAAATGACAAAGGATTTATTGATTTGTGGGGGGTCTTGACATTTTTAAATAATTTGCTAAGATAATATATCGCGGGGTTGCCATTATAGCGTTCAGTTTACTGCTTGCTTGCAGGGTTTTAATTTTAAGCGGACTATCCTCCTTGTCTGTTTACCGATTAATTATCCCTTTAAGTAAGCGGTAATTTGAACGCTATTGTTGAATTTTAAATACCAAAGCTCAAATGACAAATCAAATCTAAATGATAAAATGCTTAAATAGTTTGGTCATTTGGATTTGATTTGTCATTTGGATTTTAACATTAGGATTTAAATAATATTCAAAATTCCGCTTGGGAGTGATGAAAGCAACCTACCCTCCTTGGTTGTCTTGATTCTAAATGGGGTATTTCCCGGCTCCTAAGTGGAATTTTGAATACTATGTTATTGGTTTCGGGGCGTAGCGCAGCGGCAGCGCGTCTGACTCGGGTTCAGGAGGCCGGGGGTTCAAATCCCTCCGTCCCGACCAATAATTTTTTTGTTCTTTTTCTAAAAAATAATTTTGGCTTGGAGGGTAGCCAAGCGGCAAGGCAATGGTTTTAAGAAAACCATCAATTCGGAGGTTCAAATTCTCCCCCTCCAGCCAAATAAAATATATTAAAGAGCGGTTGTGTATTCACTGCTCTTTTTTTTCTTTTGCATGGGATTTAAACGAATTTAGGCAGAATTGCGGAGTTAAGGGGCTGAGCCGCTACGATTTTTTTTTAAAAAATCGTAGCGGCTCAGCCCCTTTTTAGCTCATTGATAATTTCCGAAATTAAATTGTTGATTATATTTAATTCTTCTTCTTTAAAATTCTGCAGAACGAATTTGTCGGCTGGAATTTTATTTAACACTTCGGTTTTAACGCCGATTCTTACGCGTTGGAAATTTTTTGTTTTTAAATTATTAATGATTGATTGGACGCCGTTGTGTCCGCCGCTGCGCGAGTCCGCGGAAATTTTATATTTTCCCAGTTCAATATCTATGTCATCGTGGATGACGGTAAGTATTTCTGACAAGTCGCTGTCTTTTTGCTTTATGAGCCCAAGTTTTTTCGGAAGCAGCTTATAATAGGAGAGGGCGGATCGGACTGCTTGTCCGGAGTTGTTCATATAGGTAAGAGGTATCAAGGGGGCGTTTATTTCCCCAGCCCCAATATCCGTGAGGGATTTTTGTATAGCAATCTCCGCGTTGAATTTTTTGTTTTTTTGCCAAATTAAATCAAGTTGGCGAGCCAAAGCGTCAACAGCCATAAAGCCGGTGTTATGCCGCGTTTTTTCATATTTTTCTCCGGGATTTCCCAGACCAACGATTATCTTCATGTTTTTTATCTTTCTACCGGCCTTTAGGTCGGGTTTGGCAGGTTTTAACCTGCCGTACGGCGGCTAAAGCCGCCCGAACCCGAGCTAAAGCTCGGTAAAATGTTTTATTCGTTTATTTGCTATGC
>QIIF01000175.1 GCA_003231075.1 Candidatus Falkowiibacteriota bacterium
CTCGGTAGAAATAATTATTATTAATTTGTGGGAGAAAGACGAGTTAAAAGTTCACAAAGTTATCCCGCTAACGGGATAACTTGATGAACTTTATGAACTATCTTCGCTCGCACCACGAAAACTATGACAAATAAAACAACGCAAGACATCGACAAAACCAAGGCCTACACGATAGAAGAAGCGATTGAATTAACCAAAAAATTATCCAAGACCAAATTTGACGGCTCAGTAGAAGTCCACTTCCGCTTGGGCATTGACCCCAAAAAAGGCGAACAGCAAATCAGGTCGGCGATAAGCTTGCCGCACGGCACGGGCAAAACCGTTAAAGTGGCGGCATTCGTATCTCCTGAAAAAGAAAAAGAAGTTAAAGCGGCCGGCGCCGATTATGCCGGCAGCGACGAACTGATAGCGGAAATAAAGAAAACCGAAAAAACCGACTTTCAGGTCGCGGTTGCCGAGCCGGCAATGATGAGAAATCTGGCGCAAATCGCCAAAATTCTGGGAACTCGCGGCTTAATGCCGTCCCCGAAGAACGAAACAGTAACACCCGACCCCGCCAGAGCGGTGGCTGAACTGAAAAAAGGAAAAGTCAGCTTCAAAAACGACGACACCGGCAATATTCATGTAGCTATCGGCAAAGTTTCGTTTGACAGTAAAAATTTGATTGAAAATTATGAAACTATTTTGAACGCGATTAAAAAGGCAAAGCCGTCCGCTTCCAAAGGAACTTACATAAAAAATATCTCAATCAACGCCACCATGGGTTCGGGGGTGAAAGTTGTAATCGCGTAACGCGTAAACTTGCAGCTTGTAACACATAGTGCGCAACTCATAACTCATTTTAGAAAGCCGATTTCGGATTACCGAAATCGGCTTTCTTTTAAACCGGTATCATATCCTCTTTTTGTTTACATCTCATGCTACAAGTTACGATTTGTGAATTATGAGTTACATGTTATGCGTTATGCGTTATGCGTTATGCGTTATGCGATTTGCCCTATCCCCCGCTATCTGATAGAATAAAAATACATTAACATCTTATTATATGGATTTTCAGAAATATTTTCAAAAATACAAAAAAACGCTCAAAATTAAATTGGCGGAAAATTATAAGAAATTACCGCCAAAATTAAAAAAATTTGATTTTAATTATCTGATTGAAGCATCGGCGGTGTATTCTTCCAATATAGAGGGCAATCCAATGGATTTGAATTCTTTTATGAATTCAAAAATGTTAAAAACAAAACAAAGGCCGAAAGAATTCGTGGAAATTACAGAACTGGTTGGCGCTTATAATTTCGCCCGCGAAAATAAATTAAACGAATTAAATCTGCTTAAAGCGCATAAAATGCTTTCCCGCTCGTTTTTAATTAAATCAAAAACCGGAAAATACAGAAACGAACGAGTGGGAGTTTTTGATAAAAACGGGCTTGTTTATTTGGCGGTAGAACCGGAAAATACCGCCGGTGAAATGAAAAAATTATTTAATGAAATCAAGAGACTGCTTGCTTTAAAAATGAAAATAGAAGAAGCGTTTTATTGGGCGTCTATGCTGCATTTGCGGTTCGCGCACATCCATCCTTTCGCTGACGGCAACGGCCGCGCGGCCCGTCTCTTGGAAAAATGGTTTTTAGCTTCAATGCTGGATAAAAAAGCGTGGATTATACAGTCAGAAAAATATTATAAAGAAAATTTGCCGAAATATTATAAAAATATCAATTTAGGGCCGAATTATTACGAGCTTAATTACGATAAATGCGTCCCATTTCTGCTAATGCTGCCGAACGCGCTAAAAACATAATTCTAATTTGCCTTATCGCTTCCCATCTGATAAAATAAAATAAACTAAACAATTATCCACAAATCAAAATTACCCGTTTTGGCTTGGGCTTTTTCTAAAATATGGCTAAACTTAAAAATCCAAAAAATGATCGTCTTGACTGGGACGAATTATTTATGAATATGGCGATTCTCGCTTCAAAACGAACAGCATGCAAATATGTGGAAGCTGGCGCTGTTTTCGTAGACGCGAACAAAAGAATTATATCCGTGGGCTATAACGGTCCGACCGAAGGCGATTATCACTGTATTGATATTGGCTGCGCTAAAGTTGACGGCGACCCAAAGACTCACGAACTTAAACGTTGCCGCGGGGCTCATGCCGAAATGAACGCTATTATCAATTCTCAAGACACAACTCGTCTGCGCGGCTCTACTATCTATTCGGCTACATGGCCCTGCTACGATTGCATGAAATCACTAAACAACGCCGGAGTAAAAGAAATCGTTTACTACAAAGAATATGTCCGCATTAAAAAAGGCGGAAAAGGAACCGAAACCGAAGACGAGGCCCGCGAACTGGCTGATCGCAGAGGAATTAAAATCAAAAAATATACTGGAAAAATTTATTGCGATATTGATTTTAGCGCCAAGCATGAAGACGAATGCGGCGGATGCGCCTGAGACGGCGGAAATTCAAATTGTGTTTAACTTATGATATTAGGAATAAAAAAATTACACGAACTTGTTAAGGAAATAAGCTTAGTTGAAAATCTTTGCGAGCGGGAACAAAATAATCCCGAAGGCGCCGGTTTTGATTTGCGGTTAGCTGAAATTTATGAAATAGAAGGCGATGGATTTTTGGGAGTTGACGAACGCGATACGCCGGATATAAATCTTACCGCTAAAAACGAGGATAATAAAAACGAGCAGGACAACAGTTTTATTTTTGAACCAGGAAAATATTATCTGATTAAAACAATGGAAAAAGTAAATTTGCCCGTTAACCTATCCGGCATAATCTTTCCGCGCACTACCCTGTTCCGCTCAGGACTCGCGCTCTTTAACGGCATTGTCCAGCCCGGTTATTCCGGGGAGCTTACTTTTGGAATTTGCAATATGGGCAAATCAAACATCCGCGTCTCATTCGGCGCCCGCGTAGTCCACATCACCTTTCACGAAGTATTGGGCGAAGGCAACCAATACCGCGGCCAATGGCAAGGCGGACGAGTCAGTACGAAAGGCAAGGAAACGCAAGTATAATAATTAAATCTTCTACCGAGCTTTAGCTCAGGGTTCGGGCGGCTTTAGCCGCGTACAGTCACGCTACGCGGCTAAAGCCGCCCGAACCCTGGCCTAAAGGCCGGTAGAAATTAATACTATATGCAAAATCATCCCGAATATCAATATCTTAACTTAGCCAAAGATATTTTAGAGAATGGATCTGATAAAAAATTATTCTTTACTCCCGAGGTATTGGAAGAATACAATAAAAAAGGTCAAAAGCCACCTTTTATCAGGAGCGTTTTTGGCCGCCAAATAAGATTTGACCTCGCGAAGGGCTTTCCTCTTTTAACCACTAAAAAAACATTTTTCAGGGGAATTTTAGTTGAGCTTCTTTGGTTTTTATCCGGCAGCACGAATATCAAGCCGTTAATTGACCAAAATGTCCATATCTGGGACGAATGGGCGTGGAAGCGACACCACAAGCATTGTTTAGAAAACGACCCGGAAAATGATTTAACTCAAGTTGAATTTATTGCTAAATTAAAAGAATTGCCGGCTGACGACGAATGGGTGAAAAAATGGGGAGACTTGATAATGGTGTACGGAAAAATGTGGCGCCGCTGGCCCGCTTCCGACGGACGAGAAATTGACCAGCTTGGCTGGGTTATAGAGGGGCTTAAAAATAAGCCATTTAGAAAATCTTATGTCGTGTCCGGTTGGAATCCTGATTTTATTTACGCTATGGCTTCCAAAAATAACGCCAACGAAGTTCCCCCTTTCTGCCACACTACCTTCCAATTCGCCGTCACGAACGGAAATAAATTAAATCTCGGGCTCTATCAAAGAAGCGCGGACTTGTTTCTCGGCGTTCCGTTTAATATCGCCAGTTACGCTATGCTTCTTTTTATGATGGCTCAAGTGACCGGCTTGGAGCCCGGCGAATTCGTCCATACTTTCGGCGATGTCCATATATATTCAAATCATTTTGACCAAATTAAAGAACAAATTACGCGTGAACCATTTCCATTTCCAAATCTAAAAATAAATCCGGATATTAAAAATATTGATGATTTTAAATTTGATGATTTTAAATTGGAAAACTATAAATCACACCCGCCGTTAAAAGGCGAGATTGCGAATATCGGAGGATATTAAAGTAGGGGCAATTCATGAATTGCCCCTACGACTGCGTTATGATTTCAATAATAGCTGTCACAAATAAAAACAGGGCTATCGGTTATAAAAACCGGCTGCTTTGGGATATTCCCGACGACTTAAAACATTTTAAAAAAATTACCGCCGGACATGTTATTATTATGGGCAATAGAACTTTTGAATCCTTGGGCCATCCTCTCCCAAACCGCGTAAATATTATTATTACAAGAAATAAGAATTACAAAGCGCCCGGATGTATTGTTGTTTATTCGCTTGAAGAGGCGCTGGAAACGGGCAAAAAAGAAGAAGCAATGCTCGGGAATAAGGAAAAAGAAGTATTTATAATCGGCGGCGGCTCAGTTTATTCCCAGATAATCCCCTACGCCGATAAATTATACTTGACAATTGTTGACAATGAACCGAAAAACGCTGACACATTTTTCCCGGATTATTCTGAATTTAAAAAAATCATCAAGGAAGAAAAAAAAGAATATAATGGTTTAAAATATAAATTTATTGAATTAAAGCGGACGGAATACGCCGCGACAGCCCGTACGCGGAATACGAAGCGCTAAGTCCGCTTTATAGATTACTATGGCAAAAATCAATAAACATAAAATAATCGCAATTCTCGGCTTGCCCGGATCGGGAAAATCAGTTGTCATCAACTATTTAACAAAAAAACTTGAATGCCCGAAGGTTTATTTCGGGGATGTTACCTTTGACGAAATGAAGGCAAGAGGGCTGGAAATAAACGAGAAAAATGAAAAAAGCGTCAGAGAGGATTTAAGAAAAAAACACGGAATTGATTATTACGCTAAAAAAATAATTAAAAAAATAGATAATATCAACGAACACACAATACTGGTGGAAAGCTTATACAGTTGGACTGAATATCTTATTTTCAGGGAAAAATTCAAAAACAATTTCCAAACTATCGCTGTTTATTCTTCACCTAAAACAAGATATGCTCGGCTAAAAAATCGTCCTGAACGGCCATTAACGGCAAAAATCGCTCAAAGCCGCGATTACGCGCAAATTGAAAACCTGCAACAAGCCGGCCCGATTGCAATGGCAGACTACACCATTGACAACAATGATAAACTTGATAAACTATATAAACAAATTGATAAGATAGCGGAAGAAATATTAAAATAATCCACCGAAACAAAACCGCAGAGATCCAACCTCCAAATCCTAAAGCATCGGGATTTGGAAAAATAAAATCTCTCACGGCAAATTTACATAAAGGAGGAGTGCCGAAAGCGCTCCTTTGTCATCTGAAAATAAATTAATTCACGACATTATATTTGGGGCATTCGAGCGGTAATTCGGGTCATTAGGATTATAAACGGACGCTTATAATCCTAATCTACGAATTATTATCCGAATGACCCGAATAATATTAAGATTTCTTTACTTTAAAATATGCAAAATAACACGGGAAAATTTATAGTATTATACGGAATAAATAATCTGGGTAAGACTACTCAGGCTAAAATGCTGGTTCGCAAACTGCAAGTCCAAGGGCTAAAAACCGAATATATTAAATACCCCATTTATAGTCTTGCGCCGTCGGGAGTGGTTTTGAATAATTATTTAAGAGGCGGAAATTTTTTCAACCTTTCCTCAAGGGAGGCGCAAATTTTTTACGCGAATAACCGCACTCAATTTGAAAAAAAATTAATTAAAAAACTGGAAGCGGGCATAAATATCATTGCCGAAGACTATACCGGCACCGGGCTGGCATGGGGGATCGGCGCGGGTGTTGATGAATTATTTTTAAAATATATTAATTCCCACCTCCTAAAAGAAGACTTGGCGTTTTTATTTGACGGAGAACGCTTCACTCAAGCGACTGAAATGGGACACAAACACGAAACCGATAATGAGCTGTTGAATACGGTTAGGCAAACGCATCTGAAGCTTGGCGAAGAAATGGGGTGGAAAAAAATTAATGCCAACCAAACCGTCAGTGAAATCCACGAACAGCTATGGAGCGAAGTTTCAAAAATAATGGGAGATAAATTGAAAATTAAACAAGTCCAAAACTTCCAACTTCCGACTTCCAACTTCCAACTTAAAATAGAACGCCTCTCCCCCGCCGCTATAACTCCGGCCAGAGCGCGTGCGGGTGACGCAGGATTAGATCTCTACTCTTGCGACAATTACACTTTATTTCCCGGCGATATGGCCGGAATCAAAACCGGAATTAAAATGCGAATCCCTGACGGCTATGCCGGCTTGATTTGGGATAAAAGCGGGTTAGCCAAGCAAGGTATTCATACAATGGGCGGAGTGATTGATTCCGGATATCGCGGAGAAATTATTGTTTTGATAAAAAACCTAAGCTATGATATATTTAATATTTCAAAAGGGCAAAAAATCGCCCAAATTTTAATTCAAAAAATTGAAACACCGGAAATAATTGAAGGAGAAATAAACGACGAAACAGAAAGAGGCGAAAA
>QIIF01000035.1 GCA_003231075.1 Candidatus Falkowiibacteriota bacterium
TAACCGCCGCGTATGACGCGCATAAAACTTCCTCGGGCGTGCCGACGCAGTCAAACGGCTTTATTTTTTTCTCTCCCCACAACTCCAAAAAAAGATTTAACAATTTTTTATCTTGGTATAAATTCTTGCCGAATATTTTAACCGATTCTTTCCTCGGAATAAAAGCGGCCAGTTGCGAAAAAACAAAAACGCATTTCGGGCATTCTCCGCACCACCTTTTTGTACTTTTTTTATTTATCGCAAAATTGCGGTTGCAGCTGGAAAAACAATCAAAATATTTTTTATGCCGGGAAAATAATTCGGTAATTTTTAATTCTGAAAACGGCCTTAACAAACTGAAATATCCGATGCCGGACGATATGTATTTTTTTAAATAATCAGAAAAATCATTTTCAAATTCAAGAGTTTTGCTGTATTGGTGGTTGATAACATTGTTCAAATATTTTAAATTCCCGTAATTAGCGCTTTGCTCGTTGGAAAAAATAATATACTTATAATTATACAGCGTTGAAGCCAACAAGGAAACAAAAGAATATACGGCCGTTATCGGAATATGCCCGTTATAAACGCCCGCTTTATTCAGTTTAAACAGCCCTTCGCCTAATTCCCTCTTTATAATAATAGTTTTTTTGCCTGTAATTCCCGCCGCTTGGCGCTGGACACGGCTCGTATTTAAACTAAGTAAGATGAAATTATTTTTATTGCTTTTTAACAACTCGGCAGTCACTATAGAATCTTTACCTCCGCCGAAAGGAACGATTGCCCTGTCTTTCGCTCTGATCTTAATCGGAACCGGCTTATGCCTTGAATAAGGAAACCTTGCCAAACCCATAGAATCAATTTTATTTTTATAAAAAAATTCTCCCAAGCCGTTAATATAAAGCTTATTCCAAAAGCCGGCTTGCTCTTTATTTAATTTTCCGCTGTTAATTGTAATTTTTTTGGGACAATATGTTTTCCAATAGCTAATCCCGAGCATTAAATGCAAATTAAGCAATACCGCGTCCAATAATTCATAATTAACATTTTTCCAAACAACGCTTTTGGGATCAACGGCTAATTTTTCAACAAAATCAACATCCCCGTCCAAGCTGTAATAAAAACGAAATTCGCCCTTAGCTTTGTTGATTTCATATTTTTCAAAAATAAATTCTTTGCATTTCATAATTAAATCTTAATTCATAATTCATAATTCCTCCATCTCCCCCCAATTCTCCCCGATTTTCACATCAACCACGACCGGCACTTTTAATTTTAGCGCTTCTTCCATTATTTTTTTAATTTTTACGGACACTTCTTCCGCTTTATTGTTTTTAATTTCAAAAACCAATTCATCATGGACTTGCAAAAGCATTTTCACACCGTCATTTTTATGCTCTTTATCTATGATTTTTTGCGCTTCTATCATCGCCTCCTTAATCATATCCGCGGCCGTGCCTTGCAGCGGCGTATTTACGGCCATTCTTTCCGCGCTTTTTTTAACCATGGCAATAGACGAATTAATCTCCGGCAAATAACGCCTGCGGCCGAATAAGGTTTCTACATAGCCATTTTCACGCGCGCCGGCAATAGTAATATCAATAAATTTTTTTATTCCCGTAAATTTTTTAAAATAATTATCTATAAACTCCCGAGCGGTTGCGTAGGGAATGTCGGCGCCGCGGGAAAGTCCGTGCGGACCCTGTCCGTACAATATGCCGAAGTTAACCGCCTTTGCTTCGCGGCGCATTTGAGGCATCACTTCATCAAGCCCTACTCCGTTAATTTCCGCGGCTGTCGCCGTATGAATGTCCTTGCCCTCCTTAAACGCTTTTATCATCTTTTCGTCGCCGGACATATGGGCCGCCAGCCGCAGCTCAATTTGGGAATAATCAAGAGCGGTTAATTTATATCCTTTATCCGATATAAACGCTTTGCGGATTTCCCGCCCCAATTCCGCGCGAATAGGAATATTCTGCAAATTCGGATCGCTGGAAGAAAGCCGCCCGGTCGCGGTGACGGTCTGGTTAAAACTGGTATGCAGCCGTCCGGTTTTTTTATTTACCAATTTAGGCAAAGCATTTATATAAGTATTCGCTAATTTAGCCAACTCGCGATATTCCTGAATTAACCTGATAATAGAATGCTCTTCCTTTAATTTTTCCAATTCATCAGCCGCGGTTGAAAACCCTGTCTTGGTTTTTTTTACGGCATCAGTCGGGATTTCCAATTTTTCAAACAAAACCGCCCGCAGCTGCTGGGTGGAATTAATATTAAAATCCATGCCTGCCGCTTCCCTTATCTTTACCTTCAGTTTTTTTATTCTGCCGTCAACTTTCTTTTTTAGCTGCCCTAAAAACTCGGAGCTTATTTTTATGCCGTTATTCTCCATCTCCGCCAACACCGGAATAAGCGGCATTTCCAATTCTTTGAATAATTTATCCAGTTTATTTTCTTTTAATCTCTTTCTAAATTTTTTAACCAGCCGATGCGTAAAATCAGCGTCTTCGCATGAATATAAGCTTAGTTTTTCCGTTTCTATTTCGCCGAAAGTTATTTTATCTCTGCCCTTGCCCAATAAATCTTCTTTGCTTATTTTTTCAAACCCCAATTCCGTAAAAACCACCGCGTCCAAATTGTGCTGGCGCGTCCCCGGATTTAAAAGGTAGGAAGCGACCATAGTGTCAAACTCCACGCCTTGCGCGCTCACGCCGTTATTTTTCATCACCTTAATATCAAATTTAACA
This sequence comes from Candidatus Falkowiibacteriota bacterium, assembly GCA_003231075.1. Classification (GTDB taxonomy): domain Bacteria; phylum Patescibacteriota; class Patescibacteriia; order Patescibacteriales; family SZUA-104; genus SZUA-104. The sequence continues at coordinate 2,727 of QIIF01000035.1, forward strand.
TTATGCCCAGACTTTTTAATCCCCCCATCCTCAAATATCGGCCTCAACTCCTCTAACCACTTACTCCCCGCCGAAATGGAACTCGGTTCTGGATTCCCAGAATCGAGTTCCGGGCTGGTTTTATAGTTAAATAAATTTTCATTAATTGATAATTGATAATTGATAATTGATAATTGAATATAATGCGCCTCTCCTTCTTTCCACGAAAAACTGATGCCGAGTAACTCCGCGGTCAGCGGATCAAAAGACGAAGTCTCGGTATCAAAAGTAAATTCTTTTTGCTTTTTTAATTTACTTAAAAATAATTTAAATTTCTTGCCACTATCCACAAGAATATATTTAAACAATTTTTTATTTCTCTCAAATTTGCTAATTTCTTCTTTTTGTTTTATTGTTTTATTGTTTTCTTGTTCTCGCGACAACTCCCGCACTCTCGGTAAAAGCGACTTAAACTCCAACTCGCTAAACAGCTTAACAATATGTTGCTTATCAAAACCGCCAAACCGCGCGTCCTCCAACTTAAAATCAATCTCTGCGTCCCGTTTAATCGTCGCCAACTTTTTAGACAAATAAGCATCTTTCTTGTATTGCCTCAACAACTCAACAGTCCGCGGCTTAATTTTTGGCTTTATAACTTTATGAACTTTATAACTTTCAACTTCGTTATATACCCCGTCTAAATTCTTAAATTCTTTCAACAACTCAATCGCCGTCTTCTCCCCAATCCCCCGAACTCCCGGAATATTATCCGAAGGATCCCCGCGCAACGCCTTATAATCTATCATTTGATTTGGAGCAAGCCCATATCGGTTATGAACCGCCGCCTCGTCATAGATAACGCTGTCCGACAATCCCCTGCTCATCGTGTAAACTTTTGTGTGCTTATTGATTAATTGTAAAGTATCCAAATCGCCCGTTAAAATAATTTTTTCAACATTGCCGTCAACCCTGGCGGCGATTGTCCCGATTAAATCATCCGCTTCCAGCCCGGACATTTCAAAAATCGGAATTCCGAATGCTTCGGACATTTCTTTAACGCGCGAAATCTGCGCGTACAGCTCATCTGGCGCTTTTACCCTTGTCGCCTTATACTCCTTATATTCCTTATGCCTGAAAGTCGGACCCTTCTTATCCAAAGTTAAAACAACATATTCCGGCTTAAACTCGCGAATCGCCTTAACCAGCGCCGCGGTAAAGCCGTATACGGCGTTAACCATTTCCCCTTTCTTGGTCGTCATAGTCGGCGGCAGCGCGTGAAAGCTCCGATGAATTAAAGCATTGCCGTCTATTATAATTAATTTTCTTGTCCCGCCTGCCCCGCTCCGGCGGTGGCTGTGGCGGCGATTATTTTTTCCGTCCATACCTACATTACACCATATATGGCGCCAACAATCAAATATGCCAACGGCTTGGCTGTCTATTAATTTACCGTTAAGAAATTTGAATATTGGCGGTTGGGGGATTATAAATATAATGCGCCGTTAGGCCTAATTTGCATAATTTTCGTAAGACACCGCGCGTTATTGATTTTTTGCGTATTTTATGTTATTCTTGTAGATATGAAAAGAGGCTGTATTTGACGGCAATTTTTGCCGCTTGCCTGTTTTTAATTTATTTTATTTCAAATTAATGACAATATTATTTTTTTTGAAGCGTTCTTCGGAATGAATTTTGGAGAGTAAAAAGATTCGTTAATAATTATAAATATGTCAGGGCATTCAAAATGGTCTACAATTAAACGGCAAAAAGGGGCGGCTGACGCTAAGCGGGGCGCTGTTTTTACGAAACTCGGCAAGATGATAACTATAGCGGCGCGCGATAAGGGAGGGGATCCTGATTCCAATTTCAATTTGCGCATCGCCGTTGATAAAGCCAAGTCCGCCAATATGCCGAAAGATAATATTGAAAAGGCGATAAAGCGCGGAACCGGCGAATTGGAAGGCGGAGAAATCCAAGAGCTTATCTATGAAGGATTCGGCCCGGCCAAGTCGCAATTTATCATAAAATGCCTGACTGACAATAAGAACCGCAGCGCTTCCGGCGTTAGGCATATTTTTACAAAATACGGCGGTTTGTTCGGATCCGTGGCGTGGAATTTTGAGCAAAAAGGGGTGATACGAATTACGAATTATGAATTACGAATTAAGAATATTACTTTTGATGATTTAGAGCTGGAATTAATTGATGCGGGAGCGCAGGATATTATTAAGGAGGAGGAGGGCATTATAATCTATACCGATATTTCTAATTTGCAAAAAGTAAAAAAATTTTTAGATTCAAAAAATGTTGAAGTTGAATCCGCGGAAATTGAATATATCGCTAAAGAAAATTTAAAAGTTGGCGATGAGGATAAAGAAAAGATTGAAAAATTTATTCAAGAGCTGGAAGATAATGAAGATATAGCTGATTATTATACCAATGTGATTTAGCTTGTAGCTTGTAGCTTGTAGCTTGTAGCTTGTAGCTTGTAGCTTGTAGGTTAATAAATATTAGCCGTTCACTCTACGCTCCGCGTATTCTTATTATGGATATATTAATAGTTTTATTGGCAATATCGGCGGTAATTTTTGTTTTTGGCTCTGTAATTTTAGTATTTGCTTTTTGGTCAATTTATACAATTGTTAAAACTAAAGTTCCTTGGGCGAAAACGCCTTCGGAAAATATCGCTAAAATTTTTTCTGAAATTAATTTGCCTGAAAATTCTTTAATGTACGACTTGGGTTGCGGAGACGGCAGATCTGTGTTTTTTGCCGAGAAGCGAGGGTACAAAGGCAGGGGCTGCGAATTATCTTTATACTCTTTTTGAAAATGCTTGATTAAGAAGATAATTATCGGGAGCAAAATAGAAATAAAAAGAAAAAATTTTTTTGACGAAAATTTGCGAGACGCTGATTTAATTTTTGTTTTTCTTGTTGACGCTGTAATGGAAAAGCTTGGAAATAAATTAAATAAAAATTTAAAACCGGGCGCGATTGTTGTATCTTATGGATTTGAAATACCAGGATGGAAACCGGAAAAAATATTAAATACTAATCTAAGCAGGACTTATTTTTTAAAAAGTATGAAAACAGCATCGCCAATTATTTTAGGAATTGACCCGGGAATCGCCGATACCGGATTCGGGATAATTAAAAAAATCGACGGCAGCCGGATGGCTTGCCTTGATTACGGCTCAATTAAAACAAAAGCAAACACTGAGTTGGCGGAAAGATTGGAAATTATCAATAAAGAATTAAGCAAAATAATAAAAAGGCATAAGCCGGATTTAATCGCGGTGGAACAATTATTTTTTTGCAAGAATGTCAAAACCGCTTTGGTTGTCGGGCAGGCAAGAGGAGTGATGTTGCTGACCGCGCGGCAAAACAAAATTCCGACTGTTGAATTTACGCCCCTGCAAGTAAAACAAGCCGTATCGTCATACGGGCAAGCGCCTAAAATGCAGGTGCAGAAAATGGTAAAATTGCTTTTAAATTTAAAAGAAATTCCCAAACCGGATGACGCCGCCGACGCGCTGGCAATAGCGATATGCGCCGGCAATTCGTCGCGCAACGCGTAACAAAAATATGATTAAATTTATCAAACAAAACAAGGAAAAATAACTATATGTTGCAGTGATAAAAATTTAAGTATCGGCTTGCTTGAATTAAACCCAAGGAATGTATTATTAAAACATAATCGTCCTGTTATAGAAGAGTTAGTTCAAGTATGTGGTTCTTCAATAATAAAACTTTTTGAAAATGGTAAAATTGAAAAGAAAATTATTTTAAACAACGGGGATAAAATAAAAATTTCCGCAAATCAATATCATATACATTCCAATCCTACAAACAAAGAGTCAATAACTTTATGGAAATTTGAAGGCGACATTACTAAAATTATTAAGGACATAGAGGAAAACAAT
>QIIF01000192.1 GCA_003231075.1 Candidatus Falkowiibacteriota bacterium
TTAATTAGAAATTTTCAAAATATGCCCATAAATTTACCAAAAGAAAATATGAAACAAAAAGAAACCGGCAATAAAGATATAAAGCCGGTATCCGCTATTGATAAAATTAATAATTTCTTGCTGCGTTTTTCGCGTGTCCCTTTAAAAGAAAAATTGATGTTCGTCCAGCACCTAAGCGTTATGTTTAAAGCCGGAATTCCTTTATCATCTTCCCTAAGAACTTTATCGGAGCAAAGTGAAAATAAATTATTTAAAAAAATTCTAACGCAAATTACCAATGATGTCGTAAGCGGCGTCAGCTTGGCGGAAAGCCTAAAACCGCATAAAAAAGTTTTTGGCGAACTTTTTATCAATATGGTTGAATCGGGAGAATTATCCGGCAAGCTTGAAGATGTTCTTTCCCAATTATACATTCAAATGAAAAAACATCATCAATTAATTTCCAAAGTCAAGGGGGCGTTAACCTATCCGGCGGTAATAATTTTTGCCATGGCCGGCGTCGGAATTTTTATGATGGTGGTAGTCGTTCCTAAAATAACTTTAATGTTTAAAGATTTCAACGCGGAACTTCCACTGCCCACCAGAATATTAATGTCCGTAAGCGACGCTATAGTCAATAACGGACTGTTTGCCGCGGCCGGATTTATAATTTTTATTTTAGCGGCCGTAAAAATTATGCGGACTGAAAAAGGAAAATACTATTTTCAAGCGCTGCTTTTAAAAACGCCGATTATTTCTCCTATTATTAAAAAGATAAATTTAGCGCGTTTTGCCAGAACAGTAAGCTCTCTTTTAAAAACCGACATAATGATTATTAAAACATTTCAAATCACAGCCAGTGTTATGGGTAATTTGCATTACCGCGCCGCGCTGAACGAGATGGCGGAAAAAATAAAAAAAGGCGGACAAATCAATGAAGTAGTCAAATCTTATCCGAAACTATTTTCTCCGGTTGTCGTCCAAATGATATCGGTAGGAGAACAAACCGGGCAATTAGACACGATATTGGAGGAGTTGGCGGAATTTTATGAAAACGAAATTGACCAAATTATGAACAATCTGCCGTCCATAATTGAACCGATATTAATTTTAGCTTTAGGCGTTGGCGTTGGAGCCATGGCCGTAGCTATTATTATGCCGATGTATTCGCTTTCAAGCGCCATATAAAAAAACTTTTTTCTTTTAAAAAAATACCGGAAATTACAAATTCAAAATTACAAATCCTAAATAAATTCAAAATTACAAATCCTAATTTTCGAAACTTGTCTTCAACTTACTTGTACACCCCTGGAAGGATTGGAAGTTTAAAACAGTTTTGGATTTTGATCATTGTAATTTATTTGGAATTTGTAATTTTGAATTTTGAATTTTTTATTAGTTTACGTGGGCAATAAATTATGCATCATGAACCATCTTATTAAAAACAACCAATCCGGTTTCACCTTGATTGAAGTGATTGTTTCAACCGCGATTCTTGTAATTTTAGCTCTGGGAATTTTCAGCTTAATACTTCTTTCCTTGCGCGTTACGGCGGACAATAAATATTATGTTCAGGCGATTGAAATTGCCAACCAAAAAATGGAACAAATTAGAAATTTGCCTTATGATAAAGTCGGCGTGCAAGGCGGAATTCCCGGCGGCAGCATACCGCAGACGGAAATAATAAATCGCGAAGGAATATTTACGGTCAATACATACATTACTTATTATGACGACCCTTACGACGGTTTAGCCGGAAGCGACGCCATTGTAAATGATTATAAAATAGCCACCATAAAAGTCAGCTGGGCGGGAAAATTCGGAAATAAAAGCGTTACGATTTTTTCAAAAATAATTCCCCGCACCGAAGAAACAAATGAAGGGTACGGTCTTTTAAAAATATCGGCAAGCAATGCCGACGCCGAACCTTTGGCTGGCGCTAATGTCAGAGTTGTGAACAGCGCCCTCTCCGTTGATGTTACAAATCCGACTAATAGCGATGGGATACTATACTTACCGGCTCTTGCTTCTTTTCAAAATTATAAGATAACAGTAACAAAAACCGATGAGGAATCATCCGGAATATATTATGGCGCAGATCGGACATACGATATTTCAACCGGCAAATCCCCTGTCCATCTCAGCGTTACCGAAGGAGATAAAACGGAAGAAAACTTTACTATTGATAAATTAGCGCATTTGCGAATCAGGACGGTGTCAAATAACTTGCCCGCCAATTGGAGGGTTAACAGCCCGCAAAACGCGAGAAATCAGATAAACGCTAACTTCTCGCTTGACGGCTCGGATAATATGTATTTTATCTGGCAAAGCGACACTGCCACTTCATCGTATATATACGCGCAAAAATATAATTCTTCATCCGTTAAGCAATGGGCTGATGATTATAAAATAAGCAATACGGCATTTCAACGCAATCCGGATATCGCCGCCGCCGCCAACGGAAATTCATTTATTGTCTGGCAGGATAATTCAATCCATTTAAAGCAAATCACTTATAGCGGTTCCGGCAATTATGCGAAAAAAAACGCCGATAATATAATTAACAGCAAGACAACATCATCGCTAAATTTAAAAAAATCAAATTTTAAATTACTTGTTTCGCGAATCAACCGATACGAATGGAGCGGCGCGGGGCTATCATTCGCTAAAAACGCGATAAGACAAACATACAAAAAATTAATTAAACAATTAAAAAACAACACGAAAAAAATTTATAATAATACATCCGCATTATTAGCAAATTTGTTTCATAATAATTTAACAATTAATTCCGCCCGAGCCGCCGGATTGATAGTGCAAACTAAAATTGGCGCGATCGTAAACAACAATAATACCCTAACCGCTGTTTTTAACAGCCAGCCGACGGAAGGAAATGTAATTATTGCTATCGCCGTCCATAGAAATGCTTACAAATCATTTAATCTTCCGGCTAACGCCGCCGGCGTATTTACCAAATCCGCTTATTCTGACAGTTCATGGTATTTGGATGTCGGAATATGGCATAAAGTAATCGGAGCTAACGAGCCATCGCAAGTCACCATAACAAGTGATGGCAATATAAAGGGAGGGGTTTTAATGATTATGGAAGTATCCGGCCTGGATATCAATAATTTAATTGATGTTGTTTCAACAAATGACGAAACCGGCAGCAACGGACTTACCGCCTCAACCGGTTCAACCGCCCAATCCGCATCTATCGGTTTTGGAGTGGCCGCCGCGGCGTTTGCCGATAATAATTTTGTTACACCCAATTCAAGCAACTGGACATCAACTTCAAACGACATCTGGATACAACGATTATGGCGGGATTGGTGGCAAGGATATGATGGTTCTTTGGCTGTAGCCACTATGGATATTACCGCGGCTAATTCGCAAAGCGCGGCCTTGGCTTTGTCGGGCGGCGGCGCCGAACAAAGAAACAGCGCTCTGGCCGTATTTCGGATAAAAACCCCTAATGATGCCACCGTAAGCGCTATAAACTCGCAAACCGCGTCCATGATGATTCCAAGCGCCGGCCAATACGCCGGCGGAGCGTTTGTTATCACTGACGATACCGGCGCGCATAATGTCACCGGTATTACTATTTCGGAAAACGGAACCGTTGACGCGCAAAACAACTTATCTAATATTAAACTTTATTACGACATAGACGCAACAGCGCCATACGACTGCGCCGGTGAACAATATGATGCCGGCGTTGACGCGCAATTTGGAGCAGCCGCCGGCTTCAACGGCGCCGACGGCTCGGCATCGTTTACTGATAATATAGGAATATCAACATCCAAAACTCTTTGCGTATATACTGTCTTGGATGTTTTAAGCGGCGCCGGAAAAGACGAAACCATTGAAATTAAAATTAACAATCCGGCGAACGATATTACCATAGACACCGGCGCTGTTTTGCCTGACACGGCAGTTGAAATTAACGGATCCACTGTTTTATTAAAACCGGCGGAATTAAGCCAAATACATTACCGCTGGCGCGATGACGACGGTTCGGAAACCGCCGCTTCATGGAAAGAAAATCAAGATACGCCGACGACGGTAAAAATCGGCTCAATCACGCGCTTGCGTTTTGAAATATCAAACGAAGGCAGTGTTGGCTCAGGAGCAACGCAATACAGAATTGAATATGGAGAAAGCTCAACTAATTGTTCCGATATTTTAAGTTGGACGGCTCTACCCAATGATTCAAGCCAACATTGGCAAATTATAAACTCGGCTAATTTAACAGATGGTGAAGCGACAACAAATATTTCCGGCTTAACTGATGAAAATACCAATTTTAAAGCGGGTGAAGCTAAAGATGCCGATAATCAAACATCCGCCATTACGCTCGCGTCCAACGAATTCACCGAATTGGAATATACCATTGCCGCGACTTCAAACGCAAGCGATAGTAATTATTGTTTCCGTTTAACTGACGCCGGTTCCGCCGCTGATTTTGATTATACGGAATATCCTGAAATATCAATTATCGGAGATGAAAATATTTACATAGCGGGCCTTAATCCGGACAGCGGCGAATTATGGAGCGTAAAAAAAGTAAATTCAGACGGAACCAATACCGACCAAACAAACCCAAAAATAGCGATTACTTCAAACTCGGCCACTACAACCGTAATATGGCAAGATGAAAGAAACGGAAATATTGATATTTACGCCCAAACATTGGATGTTTACGGAAATAAACTTTGGGCCAATGATTTGCAAATTACCGCTTCATCAACCGATGAATACTCCCCCGCTGTTTCATTTGATTCAAATGACAATATCGTGGTCGCGTGGGTTAATAATAATATAAGCGATGAGGAAATTTATATGCAAAAATTTGATTTGGCGGGAATAAAAATTTGGCCGAATCCGAAAAATATTTCAAATTCTTCTTTTAACGATTACTCGCCGAGCTTAGCGGTTGATAATTCAAATAATATCTATTTATCTTGGACTGAAAATATTTCAGGCGTATTAAATACGCGGCTGGCAAAATTAAATTCAGACGGAGCCGTCCAATGGAAAACACAAGCCAATATATCTTCTTCGGGAAATAATCAATATGACTCGGCCGTTGCTATTAACAACTCGCTCTCGTTTGTTTATGTATCATGGACCGATGACCGCGGCGGTAATGAAGATATTTACGCGCAAAAATACGATTTCAACGGCAATGCCCAATGGACGAATGATGTTAAAATTAACATAAACTTAACCGCCAGCGCGCAATCAAACTCGGTATTGGCAATTAACTCGGCCGATGAACCGTTCGCGGCATGGCAAGACAATCGTGATGATAATTATAATATTTACGCGTCTAATTTTACCGATCCGGGATCTCCAAGCGGTTACGGCAATGTTCCTATCAGGGTTTACGGCACAAAAACGATCAGTGAAACTCCGGTTATTTACGAATTTGACCATGATCAATATACTGATGCCAACGGTTACGCCGATTTATCATTGGAGTGGGACGCGGGATACAGCATAGAATTGGTCTCCGCCTCCACTTCGCTAAAAATAATTTATACGGATCCGATACAGCCATTAGAAATATTGCCGGATGAAACCAAAGAATGGATAATATATGTTGAGTAATATATAAATTTTAGGGAAAATTATTTTATTTATAAAATCTTGTCTTAATAATCCACCCTGGATAAATTTCTAAATTTTAAAAGATAAAATTAAAATAAACATATCAAATGAAAGAAACTTTACAAATCAAAAACTATGGCTTCACCTTAATAGAGCTTCTTGTGGCAATGTCCGTCTTTATAGTGATCGCGATAATATCCGGAGAATTCATTATTATGGGTTTCAGGTCAACAACCTTTGAGGCCGAGCAAGAAACAGCCGTACGCAACGCCCGCCGCGGCATGGAAATAATGGTTAAGGAAATCAGAGGAGCAAATAATTCCGAACGCGGAGATTATCCCTTGGCAACAATAGAAGAGGATAATTTAGTTTACTACAGCGATGTTAACGATGACGGCTATATGGAAAAAGTTAGATATTTTTTAGACGGCTCTTCGTTAAAAAAAATAGTAACCCTGCCGGGAACGGACAAAAATTATAATAGCCAAGAGGCGACTACAACTATTTCAAAATATGTAACCAACCAGAATGAACGGATTTTTACTTATCGCGACAGCAATTACGCTGAAACGAATAATATCAACGATGTGCGGCTTATTAATATTAAATTAAAAATTAATGTAACTCCGGAACGCGTTCCAAGCGACTACGATATTGAAACTGATGTTAATTTGAGAAACTTGAAAGACAATTTGTGATGCTACAACTACATTTTTTAATAATTTTAAATACGAGCTTTCTTTATAACATAATAAAAATTACAAATTCAAAATTACAAATTCAAAATAAATTATAAATTTAAAACTTAAATAATAAAATTTTTATTTTGAATTTTGGTTATTGTAATTTATT
>QIIF01000132.1 GCA_003231075.1 Candidatus Falkowiibacteriota bacterium
AAGACAATAAAACAATAAAATTAAATAACAAAAAAACCATAATAAAGAAAAAGTTTAATGGTGTCGTTGTCAGTGATAAAACGGATAAAACCGTTACGGTTAGAGTTGATAGCGTTAAAGTTCATCCGAAATATAAAAAAAGATACACAGTCAGTAAGAAATATAAGGTTCATGATGAAAAGAATAAGTTTAAAAAAGACGATAAGGTTTCTTTTGTGGAATGCAGGCCATTAAGTAAAGATAAAAAATGGCGAGTAATGTATAGTTAAAAGTTTATTAAGTTTATCAAGAATGCCCCCTTGATAAAGGGGGTGGGGGGATTATAAAGTTTATCAAGTAGAAAGTTTATAAAGTTTATAAAGTTTATAGCTTTCCACCAATCAAATGATTCAAGTTCAATCAATATTAAAAGTAGCGGATAATGCCGGAGCGAAAAAGGTGCAATGCATCAGAGTTTTGGGTGGTTATAGAAAGAGGTACGCGCGCGTTGGAGATATAATAACCATAGCTGTTAAAGAGGCGGTACCGCACGCGGCTATTAAGAAAGGCGATGTTTTGCGCGCTATTATTGTCAGGACAAAAAAAGAAATCAGAAGAAAGGATGGAACATATTTGCGTTTTGGAGAAAATGCTTGCGTTATTGTTGAAAAAGAAAAAAAAGAGATGAAAGGAACGAGAGTTTTCGGGCCGATTGCGAGAGAGGTAAGAAGAGCCGGATATTTTAAAATAGCGTCATTGGCGCCTGAAGTGCTTTAGAATTTAGAATATTAATCATTCGCATGTCCCGCATTTGTAGCGCGGGTTCGCGAAGCGAATAACTTATGAAGATTAAAACAGGTGATAACATTAAAATAATAGCGGGCAAGGACAAGGGTAAGATTGGAAAGGTTTTACAGGTTTTTTCCGATAGAAATTTAGCCAGCATTGAAGGATTAAACCTGCTTATTAAACATATGCGGCCGAGGAAGCAGGGGGAACAGGGGCAAAGAATTGAATTTCCGGCGCCGATGAATTTATCAAATATGATGTTAGTGTGCCCTAAATGCGGCAAGCCGACGACGGTCGGATATAAATATGTGGAATCGGGAGAAGAAGGTAAAAAGAAAAAAAGGAAGTTCAGGGTATGCAAGAAATGCAAACAGACAATAGGTTAAAATATTTCTACCGGCCTTCAGGCCAGGGTTCGTGAAGCTTTAGCTTCGTAGCGTCACGGTACGCGGCTAAAGCCGCCCGAACCCTGAGCTAAAGCTCGGTAGAAGGATATTATTTATGCGATTACAAGAAAAATATAAAAAAGAAATATTACCGGCATTGAAGGAAAAATTCGGGTATAAAAATAATTTACAGGTGCCCAAATTAGACAAGGTTGTTGTTAATGTCGGCGTAGGCAAGCATTCCAAGGAGAAGGCCTATATTGATAATGTTGTCAGCAGTTTAAGCCGTATTACCGGGCAGAAGCCGATTTTAACTAAAGCTAAAAAAGCAATATCCGCGTTTAAAACAAGAAAAGGAATGATCGTGGGAGTAGCGGTGATTTTGCGAGGGAAAAGAATGTATGATTTTACTGATAAATTAATTAATATATCATTTCCAAGAGTAAGGGATTTTCGCGGAATCAGCGAGAAACAGGTTGATAAAACCGGTAATTTGACAATCGGATTTCGTGAGCATTTGTCGTTTCCGGAGATTAAAGCCGAAGAAGTTGACAATGTCCACGGCATGGAGGTTAGTATCGCCACTACCGCGAAAACAAGAGAAGAAGGATTGGAATTATTTAAATTAATGGGATTCCCATTTAAAAAGGAATAAATATAGCTTATAGCTTATAGCTTGTAGAATAAAATTAATTCCTACAACCTACAAGCTACAACCTACAAGCTAATAAGTATGGCTAGAAAAGCGTTAATCGCAAAAGCAAAAAGAAAACCGAAATTTTCAACCCGTGTTATTCGGCGTTGTTGGCGCTGCGGCCGCAATCATGGCTTTATGCGCGATTTCGGCTTATGCCGGATTTGTTTTAGGGAGTTGGCCAATAGCGGCGATTTACCGGGGATAACGAAGTCAAGCTGGTAGATAGTTAGTCCATCAAGTTTATCAAGTTATAGCATCAGTTCATAAAGTTTATAAAGTTCATAAAGTTATAAAGTGTTAAATATTCAATTTATTTTTTAACTTTATAACTTTACAAACTTTATAACTTTATAACTCAATAATTATGACCGATCCAATATCAGACATGCTAACAAGAATAAGAAACGCTTCAGCCATCAAAAAAGATGAAGTAGTTTTGCCTATGAGTAAAATTAAATATGAAATTGCTAAGATTTTAGAGCGTGACGGCTGGGTTGGGAAAGTTGAAGTGATCAAAGAAAAGGGCAAAAAGAACGGCAGCGCCGCCTTTGATAATTTAAAAATTGTGTTAAAATACGGAGACGGGCATAAGCCGGCTATCAGTTCATTGAAGCGAATCAGTAAACCGGGGTTGAGAATTTATGTCAGTAAAGACGAATTACCGAAAGTTTTAAATAATTTAGGAATAGCGATTATTTCCACCTCTCATGGTTTAATGACCAATAAAGACGCCAGAAAGAAAAATGTTGGAGGGGAAATACTTTGCGAAATTTATTAATTTAGGTTGTAGGAGGTAGGAATTAGCTTATTAGCTTATTTTAGTAGTTTTGTTAAAATTTTTAACCTAACAAGCTACTCTCCTAATAAGCTACAAGCTAAAACATTTATGTCACGTTTAGGAAAATTGCCAATTGAATTAGGAGGAGGAACTCAGGCCAAAATTGAGGATGGTTTTATAGTGGTTAAAGGGGCTAAGGGTGAATTAAGGGAAAAAACGCATAATTCAGTTAAAGTTGAAATTAACGGCAAAGAAATAAAAGTCAGCGTGCATAAGCCGGAGAATAAAAATGAAAGAGCTTTATGGGGGCTTTATAGAAGTTTAATTAAGAATATGGTTCAAGGCGTAGAGGAAGGGTTTGAAAAGAAATTAGAGATTAACGGAGTTGGATTTAAAGCGGCCGCGAGCGGAAAAACATTAAATTTAAATGTCGGTTTTTCCCATCAAGTTGATTTTGATTTGCCGGAAGAAATAAGTTGCGCGGTAGAAGGAAATATAATTACAATTAGCGGAATTAGCAAGCAATTAGTTGGTGAAACAGCCGCGCAAATCAGAAAAATAAGAAAACCGGAACCGTATAAAGGCAAAGGCATAAAATATGTTGACGAAATTATCATAAAGAAGGTTGGTAAAACAGCGGCCAAGGGTGAATAATGGCAACTTATAGTTTTTAGTTTGCAGGTTATAGTTTATTCTGCGCCCTAAAAGCTACAAGCCATAAGCTAAAATTATGAATAAAGAAAAAATAAAAAAAAATAAGCAAATTAGGCGGCGTGGACGAATTCGCGTTAAAGTAAAAGGCACGGCAAAGCGTCCAAGATTAAGCGTGTTCAGGTCAAACAAGGGAATGTATTTGCAGTTGATAGATGATAATAGCGGTATTACTTTGGCAAGCGCCGCAAGCAGTGAAGTGAAAAAAACCGATAAAAAAGAGGTTATCAGCTTTGAGTTGGGAAAAATAATAGCCAAGAAAGGATTGGATAAAAAAATAGAAAATGTCGTGTTTGACAGAGGAGGAAATAAATATCATGGAAGAATTAAGGCGGCGGCGGACGGAGCGAGAGAAGGCGGTCTCAAATTTTAAAATTCAAAATTACAAATTCAAAATAAATTACAATAATCAAAATTTAAAACAGTTTTAAACTCCCATTCCCTCCAGCCGCCGGCAGGCAAATTAAGAATAAGTTTTGAAAATTGGGGTTTAGGATTTAACAGAGTTAATATGGTAGAAGAAATCAAACAACAAAATAATAAGAAACCAGAAAATACTGACAAAAGCGCCGCCACGGTTGTCGCGAAATCCGTTTATGGCGCGAAGAAGAAAAATTTTAAAGATAGGCGCGGCGGCAAAAGAGACGAACCGCAGGACGGGTTTGACCAGCAGATTATTGATATTGCGAGAGTGACTCGCGTTATGGCCGGAGGTAAGCGGATGCGTTTCCGCGCGTGCGTGGCTGTCGGTAATAAAAAAGGCGAAGTCGCGATCGGTTTAGCCAAGGGCGCCGATGTCGCCATCGCCGTAAATAAAGCAGTCAATAAAGCCAAGAAGAATATTATTAAAGTGCCTATTGTTAATGACACGATTCCTCATGAAATTTATCAAAAAGAGGGAGCCGCGAAAATTTTAATTAAGCCGGGGCGCAAAGGGAGCGGCATTATCGCCGGCGGCGCGGTGCGTATTGTTTTGGATATAGTGGGGATTAAAAATGTTACCGCTAAGATTTTAGGGACTAATAATAAGGTTAATAATGTGAAATGCGTAATAGCGGCGTTGAAAAACTTAAAGAAGGTTGAAAAGAGTAATAAAAGTAATAAAAAAGAAGAAAATAAAAAAACTGAAACATTAAATCCAAAATCCAAAATCATAAATTCCAAATAAATTACAATAATCAAAATTCAAAATTAAAAACAGTTTTTAATTTTAGAATTTAGAATTTAGAATTTAGAATTTATTTAGGATTTGTAATTTGTAATTTAAGATTTTATAAAATTATGTCATTATCTCTACATACAATTAAACCTGCCAAGGGTTCAACAAAAAAGCGAAAACGCGTTGGGCGGGGCAACGCCTCCGGCCACGGCACTTATAGCACGCGCGGTTTAAAGGGGCAGAAATCAAGAGCCGGCGTATCTAATTTAAAACGCTTGGGAATGAAAATGACCTTAATGCGCACCCCCAAGAAGCGCGGATTTAAATCCTTAAAACCAAAGGATCAGGTTTTAAATTTAACTGATATTAACGAAAATTTCAAAGACGGCGATACAATTAACCCTAAAGCATTGTTAAAAAAAGATTTAATTGATACTATTAAGATAGGAGTTAAGGTTTTGGGAAACGGGGAGTTGAAATTGAAGAATTTGAAGTTTGAAGGGGTTAAAATGAGTGAATCTGTTAGAGAGAAATTAGGAATGAAAAGCGAGAATTAAAATATTGCTTCATAGCTTCATTGTTTTATTGCTAAACTATGTTATTACATAAATTCGTTCAAATTTGGAAAGCGAAAGATTTGAGGAAAAATATAGCGTTCGTGCTGGTTATGCTGGTTATTTTTCGATTGGCGGCGCATATTCCGATTCCCGGAGTTAATGTTTCCGCTCTTAAAAATTTTTTCGCGTCTAATCAAATTTTAGGACTGCTTAATATGTTTTCCGGCGGCGTAATGGCAAATTTTTCCATAGTAATGATGGGTATTGCCCCATATATTACTTCGTCCATTATTTTTCAATTATTAGGAATGATAGTTCCCCAACTGGAAGAAATGCAAAAAGAAGAGGCCGGACAGCAGAAAATCAATATGTGGACGCGATGGGCAACCGTGCCTTTGGCGGTTTTGCAGTCTTACGGTATGATTACCTTGCTTAGAAAATCTTCTTTTGCTATTTTGGGGGATATTAGCGGTTTTGATTTATTCGTTATTATTACCACTATTACCGCCGGCACTATATTCTTAATGTGGATTGGAGAATTGATTACGGAGAAAAAAATCGGTAACGGCATCTCTCTTTTGATTTTTGCCGGCATTATTTCCAGTCTGCCGCAGGCGATTCAGCAGATGATAGTTACTTTTGATTCTTCGCAATTATTTTTATTAGTCGGCTTCGCGCTTATCGCCCTGGTCACCATAGTGGGCGTAGTAATAATTACGGAAGGACAGCGCAATGTTCCGGTGCAATATGCCAAGCAAGTTAGAGGAAACAGGGTTTATGGCGGCACTAATACTCATT
Source organism: Candidatus Falkowiibacteriota bacterium (assembly GCA_003231075.1). Classification (GTDB taxonomy): domain Bacteria; phylum Patescibacteriota; class Patescibacteriia; order Patescibacteriales; family SZUA-104; genus SZUA-104. The sequence goes on from QIIF01000132.1 coordinate 5,855, forward strand.
TGCCGCTTCGCGTTAATATGGCCGGAGTTATTCCCATTATATTCGCCATTTCAGTAGTATTATTTCCGCCAATGGTTGCCCAATTTTTTATTCACGCTAAATCCGCTTGGATGTCAGGAGCGGCCGAGTGGGTGATTATGGTATTTCAAAATCAGTTAGTCTACGGCATATTATATTTTTTATTGGTATTCGCTTTTACTTTTTTTTATACCGAAGTTATTTTTCATCCTACGCAAATTGCCGAGAATTTACAGAAACAAGGAGGTTTTATCCCCGGTATTAGGCCGGGTCGGCACACAAGCGAATATTTGGCGCATACGACCCATAAAATTATATTTGTCGGAGCTTTATTTTTAGGGCTTATTGCCATTCTTCCTTTAGTGATGCGTTATTTTACCGGTATTCAGTCGCTTGCCATAGGCGGAACTTCTCTTTTAATCGTGGTGGCGGTTGTTATTGAAACAGTTAAGGAAATTGAATCGCAGCTGACTATGAGGGAATATGAGGGAAATTAGAATTTAGAATTTTGAATTTAGAATATTTTTTAATTTTACTTAAT
>QIIF01000129.1 GCA_003231075.1 Candidatus Falkowiibacteriota bacterium
AAATCCGAACCCGACACTTCGGGATGAAGAATCTTTTGTTCGTAATAATAATGTCCTTGCCATTAGCAACCTTTAAGGGATTCCTCCTCGCACGGCTCGTTCGGAATGACAAAAAGCGGACGGGATGCGCCGCGGCAGCCCATACGCGGATTTGGCGCGCCGAACTCGCGGACGGGCTGCCTCCGTCCCGAAGCGTCGGGACTCCGGCATCCCGTCCGCTCGCTTTCGCTCAAATCCCAAAAAAAATATTCTACCGAGCTTTAGCTCGGATTTGGCGGCTTTAGCCGCGTACCGCCACGCTACGAAGTTAAAACTTCATAAACCCGAGCTAAAGCTCGGTAGAATTAAAGAATTAAGAGTTAAAATAACGCCCCTTGAAAAGGCGTTATTTGTATATTTGCCGTAAAATTTGTAAATTGAAATTCATTTACTTTAATTATATATCAACCTCAACCGCGCGATTAATATCTGGATTTTCCGGGCCCTCTCCTATTCCTGTTAAATCCCCTGTTCTGTCCGCTTTTTTTCCCTTGGTATCCCCTTCCCCCGCCTTGGTAACTTGCCGCCATATGGCTCCTGCTTATTTCAATCTTTTTGCCCCTGAAATTTGTTCCTTTTAAAAACTCTATCACCTTGTCCGCGTAATTTTTGTCAACCGAGAAAATTGAATACTCCGGCATTAAGCTTATTTTTCCGATTTCAATGCCTTGCAATTTTTTATTTGAATTAATCAGCGAGAAAAAACCTTTAATATCAAGCCCGTCTTTTTTGCCGAAATTAATTTTCAAACCGGCATTATCCCCGTCATCTCTTCTTTCTTTTCCGCTCCCTCCCGCCGCAAAGGCGTTTGCCGAAGCATTTAAGTCGCGGGTATTTTTTCGGATTGCCGAAAGGTGGCTGAATTTATCGGCGACAAAATATTTTATCAAATCTTCTTTGCTGATTTTTTTTAACTTTTCCGCGAATTCTTGAAAATACGGTTCATCGCCGATCTCTTCGGTATTTATTTCTTTTACTTCTTCAAGAAAATTATCAATTTGTTTTTTACAGACTTCTTCTCCGCTTGGAATTTTTTTATATTCAATTTTCTTGCCGATGATGCTTTCCAGATTTTTAATTGTCCTTACTTCTCTCGGAGTTAAAATAGAAATGGAAATTCCGCTTTGTTTCGCCCTTCCCGTTCTTCCGCTCCTATGCGTATATGCTTCGTTTTGATCGGGAAGATTATAATTTATCACATGAGTTAAATTGCTCACATCTATTCCTCTTGCCGCCACATCCGTGGCAACCAGCAAATGAATCTGCTTGCGTTTAAACCTATCCATTATTTTTGTCCGCATATTCTGCGCGATATCGCCGTGCAGAGCTTCCGCGCTATAATTGGCAAGCTTCAGCTTGTCGGCCACTTCTTGTGTTTCTCTCTTGGTCCGGCAAAAAAGAATGCCGTAAACTCCGGGCAAATAATCCAAAATTCTTTTTAAAGCGTCAAAACGGTCCCTGGCTCCGACTACATAATATTCATGAGCCACTTTTTCCGCTCCGATATTCTTTTCTCCCGCGCTTATTTCTTTGGCTTCCGTCATATATTTTTTAGCTATAGAGTGGACGCTTTTAGACATAGTGGCGGAAAAAAGCAAAGTCTGCCTTGCTTTCGGGATTTGGCTTAAGATGGTATCCAAATCTTTTTTAAAACCCATATCCAGCATCTCGTCCGCCTCATCCAAAACCAGCCACTTGATAGACTGGAGCTTTAAAACATTTCTTCTGATTAAATCATTAACGCGCCCCGGAGTGCCCACGACGATATTGGTTCCGTTTTTTAGCGATCTGATTTGGAGATCAATTCTGGCTCCGCCGTAAACCGCGGTAATAGCAATCCCCCCCGAATGCTTGGCGAATTTTTTTATATCTTCTGAAATTTGGATGCACAGCTCTCTTGTCGGACAAAGGATTATCGCTTCCAATGTTTTTTTATCGGTTTTTATCTGATTTAAAATAGGCAGGCTGAAAGCGGCCGTCTTGCCCGTCCCGGTCTGCGCCAAAGCGATTAAATCATTTTTTGATTCCAATATGGCGGGAATAACTTTTTCTTGTATAGGCGTAGGCTCCGTAAAACCCAAGTCGTCAAGACTCTTTATTATTTCCGAATTTAAATTAAGCTCTTTAAATGTTGTCATAGTTATTCGCTTCGCGAACCCGCGCTACAAATGCGGGACATGCGAATTATTTTTTAATAGTACTATTATTATTTACGCCAGTCCTTTTGCTTTTTTAGATTGTTCTGTTTGGGTTAAATATTCCTTTCTTAATCGGATGCTCTTTGGGGTAATTTCCAATAATTCATCGGCTTTCATAATTTCAAGCCCTCTCTCTAATGTTACTTCCATGGGAGGAGTTAGAATAATGGAATCATCAGATCCTGACGCCCTGACATTGCTCAATTTCTTTCCTTTAATCGGATTTACCCACATATCATTTCCTTTTGACACATCGCCGATTACCATTCCGCTGTAAACCTCCGTATTCGGGCCGATATAAATTCTGCCTCTTTCTTCCAAATTCCACAAAGCGTAGGCCAAGGCCTTGCCGGTTTCCATGGACACCATAGAACCGAGTTCTCTTCTTTCAATATCGCCCGCGTATTTTTTAAATCCGACTACGCGGCTGGTAAAAATACCCTCACCTCTCGTATCAATAACGAATTCTCCGCGATAGCCCAATATGCCGCGAGTGGGAATTTCAAAAATCAATCTCTGATGGTTCTGCTCCGGCTTCATATCAATCATCCTGCCTTTCCGCTTGGCTAATTTTTCAATTACCATGCCGGCCATTTCTTGCGGCACATCAATAGTCACTTCTTCATACGGCTCTTGCTTTACTCCGTCTTCTTCTCTTATAATTACCTTAGGCTGGGAAACTTGAATTTCAAAACCTTCTCTCCTCATATTCTCAAGCAAAATGGCGATATGTAATTCGCCTCTGCCATAAATTTTATAATGCCCGCCATGAGCGTCAAAATCAATCTTTAGGCCAACATTCACTTCAAGCTCTTTTTCCAACCTTTCTTTTATCTTGCTTCCGGTCACATATTTTCCTTCCTTGCCGGCAAAAGGAGAATTATTTATCATTAAATCAAGGGATATTGTCGGATCTTCTATTTTAATCGCCGGCAATAATTCCTGCTCGTTATTTTCGCAGATGGTTTCACCGATATAAATATCCGGCAAACCCGCCACCATAACTATATCGCCTACCGCCGCCTCGTCCACTTCTCTTCTCTCTAAACCGTAAAAAGTAAAAAGATTTGTTATTTTTCCGGTTCTGTAATTTTCACCGTCTTCTTTAATGACAACATTCATTCCTTTTTTAACCTCGCCTTCATAAATTCTGCCGATTGCCAACCTGCCAAGATAATTATCATAAGCCAAATTAAACGGCTGCATACTTAGAGGTTTTTTGGCAAGGTCTTCGTTTGACGCCGGTTTGACTTTTTCCAATATCAAATCAAGCAGCGGCGATAAGTCCTCGCTGTTGTCTTCCATATTTATTTTGGCGACGCCGTCTCTGGCAATCGCGTAAACGGTTTCAAAATCAAGCTGTTCATCGTTCGCTCCAAGATCCATAAAAAGCTCAAGAACCATATCGGAGACCGCTTCCGGCCTGGCCGCCGGCTTATCAATTTTATTAATCACCACGATGGGCTTCAATCCCAATTCCAAGGATTTTTTCAAAACAAATTTTGTCTGCGGCATCGGCCCTTCCTGGGCGTCAACCAATAGCAAAACCGAGTCAATAGACCTTAAAATTCTCTCTACTTCCGAACTAAAATCAGCGTGTCCGGGGGTATCCACGATATTAATTTTCGTGTCTTTGTAAATTAAAGATGTATTTTTTGAATAAATAGTGATGCCTCTTTCTTTTTCCAAAATATCAGAGTCCATACTCACGCTCTCGTCAGACATTTTTGTCTGGCGCATTAAAGCGTCCGTTAAAGTTGTTTTTCCATGGTCAACATGGGCAATAATCGCGATGTTTCTTATCTCCATATTTTTGCTAACAATCCTGTTCAATAAAAACGCCCCGCCCAAGGCGAGACCTTCTATAAAAGGTAAATAATTTTTATATTAATTATTCATTAATAGTAGCATAAATCGCTCAAAAAAGCAAGCGCGCCAATTACAAATCTACAAATCAACTACAAATTCACAAATATATAAATAATCATCCCGTTTTTTATCTTCGCGGCGGTATGCGGCTAAAGCCGATAGAACCCTGAGCTAAAGCTCGGTAGAAGATTTTATTATTGTTAAAAACTCTTTTTCATCTATTACCCGCACTCCCAGTTTTTTGGCTTTGTCGTATTTACTCCCCGGATCCGCGCCGGCCACCACATAATCCGTATTTTTACTGACAGACGAGGATACACTGCCCCCCAATTCCCTTACCCTGGCTTTTGCCTCATCCCTCGTTAATCCTTCCAAGGATCCGGTTAATACAAAAATCTTGCCGGATAAATTTTGTTTTCTTGTTTTCTTGTTTTCTTGTTTTTTTATATTAACCCCTCTTTTTTCCAATCTCTCCAGTAATTCCAAATTATGCCTATCATGAAACCAATCATAAATACTCTTCGCTACTATCGGGCCAACATCAGGCAACTTCTCCAATTCTTCCAAAGAAATATTTTTAAAATACTTTATTAAATCCGAAATCCGAAATCCGAAATCCGAAATCCGATTCGTTAAAAGCAAAGCGGTTTCCTCGCCGACATGCCTAATGCCCAGCCCGTAAATAAAACGCGCCAAATCAATTTCTTTTTTTTCATTTATCGCCTTAACTAAATTTTCCGCCGATTTGTCGGCGAACCTTTCCAACGGCTTTAAATCCCCTTCCGTTAAAGCGTAAAAATCGCTGATATCGCCCACTAAGCCCTCTTTAAAAAGCTGCTCAATAATTTTCGGGCCCAAACCGTCAATATCCAGCGCGCCCTTGGAAACCCAATGTGACAGGCGCCGAAGATTAACGGCATAACAATTTTTATTCGTGCAGCGATAAGCGACTTCTCCGGAAATCTTTTCAACTTCGCTTTCACACATCGGACATTTATCCGGCGCTTTTATTTTCTTTTCATTCCCATCGCGCAATTTCGGCAAAACCCGCGTAACTTTCGGTATAACATCTCCGGCCCGCTCAAGAATTACCGTATCTCCTATTTTTAATCCTAATCTCTTAATCTCGTCCATATTATGAAGCGTGGCATGGCTCACGGTTACTCCGCCGATATATACGGGAGCAAGGACGGCAATCGGAGTTAACACTCCCGTGCGTCCCGCCTGCCAGACGACATCTTTTACGCGAGTTGCCGCCTGCTCGGCCGCGAATTTATAAGCCATTATATACCGCGGCCCCTTGCCAACCGCGCCCAAACGCGGCCATAAAGACAAATCATTGACATTCACCACTACTCCGTCGCATTCAAACGGCAGCTTGTCTTTGTGCTTTTCCCAATAATGGTGGAATTTAATAGCTTCATCCAGATTTTGGCAATATTTATTTTGCTTTAAAACTTTAAAACCTAATAATTTTGCTAAATTATGTTCTTGTTCATGCTTATTTATAATCCCCCCGCCCCATTTATCAAGGAGGCTTTTTGAAGTTGGGGGGGTTATTATTAAACTATAGACATAAAAATCCAATTTTCTTTCCGCCGCCACCTTGGAATCAAGCTGCCTAATGGAGCCGGCCGCCGCGTTGCGGGGATTGGCAAACAATGGCTTGCCTTGTTTTTTGTATTTTTTATTTAATTCATTAAATACTTCTTTAGTCATTACCATCTCGCCTCTCGCTTCAACGCGCCCGTTTGAAACGGCCTGTTCTATGCCGCGGCATTCTTCAGCGTTAAATCCTAATTTTTTCAGTTCGTCTTCCTTCGGCAGGCGAAGTTTAAGCGGTATGGCCTCAATTGTTTTTATATTTTGGGTTACATCCTCGCCTACCCGCCCATCGCCGCGCGTAGCCCCTACTGTTAATAATCCTTTTTCATAAACCAAACTTACAGCCAGTCCATCCATTTTTAATTCACAATAATAATCAAATTTATTCTTAATTCTTAATTCCCCGAGATTAGGTTCGGGACAAGCATAATTCATAATTCTATACATTCTCTCTTCCCAATCCTTCATATCCTGCTCCGTAAACGCGTCAAACAGCGACATCATCGGAGACGCGTGCCGCGTTTTTTTAAATTTATCCAACGGTTTTCCTCCCACTCTTTGCGTGGGAGAATCAACCGTTATAAATTCCGGATATTCCTGTTCCAATTTGAATAATTCATTTTTTAAACTATCCAAGGCCGCGTCTGAAATTTCCGATTTATCCAAAACATGATAAAAATAACGGTAATGGTTTATCTCGTC
>QIIF01000123.1 GCA_003231075.1 Candidatus Falkowiibacteriota bacterium
AGGCTATTGTTCCTCCCTTATTATTATAATATATCATTTAACCCAAAAATGCAATCCGCTTTATTCATCTTTTACCAGCACCTGCCTTTTTATAATCTTTTCACGGCCATATCTTTTTTTAGCTATTACGGTAATAATATTAATACCGTTTTTTAAACTGATACGCTCGGTAAAACGCCCATTCGCGTCGGTCAACACCTGTTTGCCGTTAATGGTAATTTGGGCCTCTGCTTCCGCGATTCCGATTATATTGATTTTTTTTTCGGTAATAGCTAAATTACTTCGCGGGTTTTCTATAAATAAATACGGCGGGGATATAACGGTTTTTACGGCCAAAGCAAGATAGGCAAAACAAATAATAACAATAATTGATATAACAACATTTTTAATAATCTTCGGCATAGCCAAAAAATATCGCATTTTCGCTATTTGCCTTGAAAATAATTTATTTCGCGGAAAATCTCCCATTATATCCGCCTCTTTTTGAAAAATCTTTTCCAATTCATTATAATCCAACCCTAAAAAAACAGAGTATTCCCGTAAAAAATTTTTTCCATAGATTCCGGCCGGCAATTTGCCAAAATCGCCTTTTTCCAACGCTTCAAGATATTTTCGGCTAATATTTAATTTTTGCGCCGCGTCTTCAATCTTTAACTTTTTTTCCTGCCTGGCGCTCCTTAATTGTTCCGCCACCGTTTCGGAATCAAGGAAAATTCTGTTAGTCCGGAATTGATTCATATTATTGCATAGCTATTGCTATATTTATATTAAGCACCAAATCCAAAATTACAAATTCCAAATAAATTCAAAATTCTAATTTTCAAAATTTGCTCTCAACTTGATTGGGTGGCTCAAAACGGTTTTGTATTTTGAATTTTGGTTATTGTAATTTATTTGGAATTTGGAATTTGGAATTTGTGATTTTGGATTTATATATCCTTATCAAATAAGTTAACCTGTTTATTCCTTAATAAATAGCTTATTTAACAAAAATAACTACTTATTAAACCAGTCCGTGCTTGACCAAGCCGTACCTTTTATATCGGCTCCGGTCGCTTTAAAAACAAATCCAATAATCATATAACTGGTAAATATTATAAATATTCCGACAACCGCGCCGACAATAATATTTTTCGCCGTAGTCACTCTTTCACTGCTCCCGCCGGAAATTAAAAACATAGCCCCGCCGTAGATAAAGAAAAGCAGCGCCAGCGAACCGGTAAGACCTAAAATAATCTGTGAAACCTTAATGGCAAGCCCGACAAAATCATTTAACTCATAATCGCCGCAATATTGTTTTATTTGCGCCTTTACATCATCACTGTAATTATCCGCTTTAACTACTGAACAATCAATATCGCTTGGCAATTTATTTAATTCATTCAACACAGTATCCGCCGCGAGACTAATCTGAGCGGGAAAAACGAAAATAGACAACAGATAAAAGACAATAGACAATAGGGTTGCGTGTTTTAGGTATTTATTCATTTTAGAAATTAGAAATTAGAAATTAGAAATTTGTGTTAAGAATTAACCGTGAGCGATTTTATAAAATTCAAATTACAAACCACTAATTACAAATTCCGGATTATTTTATCGTCTGTTGCACCTTGCCCGCCGCCGAATTAATAATTTTTTTTATTTTTTTCGGATCAGCGTTTACTTGGTCAATCATTTCCTTAAAAATTTTCTCCATAGCGCCGGAATTTTTGCCGCGATACCAGCTTTTTGCCGTAAGGAGCTGATTGGCAAACACATCAACTTTTCCATCCTCAATTTGCCCTTCAATCAATGAACGCAAAGCGGTCGGTTTTCCCGTTTTATCCAAATATGATTTAACATTTTCGGCGCGGGCGGCGAATTGGACAAAATCCCAAGCCGCATCCGGGTGTTTGCTTTTTTTCAAAACAGTTTCCACCCAATAATTAGCGTAATTTACTTTTTGCAAATCTCCAATTTGCGGCAAAGGGGCAACGGCAAAATTAAGTTTAGGCGCCTTAGCTTTAATTATAGGCAAATCATAAGAATATCCGAATACCATAGCCAGTTTGCCGTCAATAAACATATTTATAGAGTTGCCCAATTCGCTGTTCCAGCTGTAAACTTCCTTGGTTGGATTGGCAAAATCCGTATAAAACCGCAAGGCCTCCATACCGGGGCTGAATTTCCGCTCTTTAAAAATGGCGGGGACTGACGCGAATCTGACTTGGCCGGAATCGCTTAACATTTCCGCTCCGTTCTGCATCATTAAAACAGACAAAATATCGCTATACCGCTCAATATTGGAACTGCCGCCCAAAGCGATTCCCGATTGGATTATGCCGCCTTTCGCGCTTATTTTCGTAAGCTGTTTTACTTTCTTTTGAAAATCTTTATTCCAATACGCCGGCGGCTCCACAATGCCGGCATTATTAAACAAATCCTTATTGTAATACATCGCCAAGGTGTCAACCGAAAGAGGCAAACCGTAAACCCGTTCTTTCCCGTCCTTCTTTATAACTACATCCTTGTAAACAGTGTCTATAAAATTATTTTTTATATCTTTCAGCGCTATACTTTTGGTTGTGCGCAACTCGGGGACGACTTCTTTTTTTATTGACCCTTTTTCTACCGGATAAGCCATAGTGATTTGTTCCGGCATCGGTTCAATCTTGCTTTGGTATTTTTTTATCCAAGTATTGTGGATTGAAATAATATCCGGAGCCCTATCCTCCGCCAAAGCGTTAAGTAATTCATTTTCATACTCGCTATAACGCAATTTACGGTAATTAATCGTAATATAAGGATGTATCGCGTTATACTTGGCGATAATATCGGAAAAATCATCCGGTCCGTCCCAAACACGCCAATAATTCAAAGTAATCGGCTCCATCGCCTCTTTTACTTTTTTATCCACCCGCTTACAGCCGAAACCGGAGGTTATGATGAATATAAAAATAAGAGACAGTATAATAGTTTTTTTCTTCATAAAGCTTAATTTTATAGATAAATCTTAAATTTAAAACACAAAACTGTTTTTAATTTTGGTTATTATAATTTATTTGGAATTTGTAATTTTGAATTTTGAATTTTCAATATATACTTTAAACTGTATAATTATTATAACAAATATTTATCCAAATAGTAACCCCCTACTCAACTTTAGGTCGATATTGCAACGCCTCAGCAATGTGGGCGGTGGAGATATCGTCTTCCGCCGCCAAATCGGCGATGGTGCGCGCCAATTTTAAAATCCGAAAATAAGCGCGGGCGGATAAATGCATCTGGTCAACCGCGTTGCGCAAAAGATTGACCGAATCGCTGTTGAGCGCGCAAAATCTTTTTACCGCCTCTGATGACATTTCAGAATTGGTAATAAACGGCTCGTCTTTAAGCCGTTCTCTCTGGACCGCGCGCGCGTTTTCCACTCTTTTTTTGATAGTTTGCGAATCTTCCCCCAATCCGCCGGAAGTCAATTTGTCAAATTTAACGCGGGGAACTTCAATATGCAAATCAATCCTATCCAGAATAGGGCCTGATATTTTTTTCTTATAATTTACAATTTGAATGGGAGAACAGATGCAGCTTTTTTCATTATCATTTAAAAAACCGCAAGGGCATGGATTCATCGCCGCGATTAAAACGAATTTAGCCGGAAAACTCAAATTGCCTGCCGCGCGGCTGATATGGATAACCCCGTCCTCCAGCGGCTGGCGAAGATTTTCCAAACATACGCGCGGAAATTCGCCGAATTCATCCAAAAATAAAACTCCGCGATGGGCAAGCGAAATCTCGCCCGGTTTCGGCCACGCGCCTCCGCCCACTAACGCCGCGCCCGAGGCGGTATGGTGGGGCGAACGGAACGGCCTGCTGGTGACAAGCGACACGCCCGTTTTTAATTCGCCGGCTACTGAATATATTTTAGTCAACTCAATAGCCTCTTCCATTGATAAATCAGGAAGAATTGACGGCATAGTGCGTGCAATTAAGGTTTTGCCCGACCCGGGAGGGCCGCTCATCAGCATATTATGCGCTCCGGCGGCGGCGATTTCCATCGCCCGTTTCACATGCTCTTGGCCCTTGATATGCGCCATATCCGAAAGTATTTTAACATTGGAAAAATCAACATCTTCTTCGTCGGCCGGCTTGATTAAATTTCTTCCCTCTAAATGATCCGCCAATTCAGCTAAATTATTTACCGGCATCACTTCAATATTTTTAGCCAGTTTGGCTTCAGCCGCGTTGGCAGCCGGCACGAACATCGTTTCTATTCCCATCTCTTTGGCGGCAACGGCAACAGGCAATACTCCGTTTATCGGCCTCAACTCTCCGCTTAACGCCAACTCTCCCAAAAAAAGCATTTTATCAAGATCGCCGGCAACGCGAATACGGCCGGTGCCGTAAAGTATGCTTACGGCTATGGGCAAGTCATAGCTGGGACCCTGTTTCTTTATATCGGCCGGAGCCAAATTAACCACCACTTTTCTCCCCGGAAAACTAAAATTGGAACTGATAATGGCAAGCCGCACCCTCTCTCTTGATTCGGAAACGGCCGTGTCCGGCAAACCGACAATGGCGAAAGTACCAAGCTGCCCCGGCCCGGTATCGGCCTCAACCTCCACCAACTCGGCGTCAAGCCCGATAACCGCGGCTGATAATATTTTTGAGCTCATAATACAAAAAAAGCAAAATGCAAAAATCAAAATACAAAATTGCAGTTTAAAATTTAAAGTAATTTAATTATAGCATAAAATAACTTTGTTAGCTTGCATAATTCTATTTGCCCGTGATTTGTGATATAATTTTTATATGAGCAAAAATTTATCAGAAGAGGCGAAAAAATTTATAAAAAGCAATAAAAAATTACTGTTTGAAAAATTCGCCGATAGTGATATTTTAATGCCCAAAGAAAATCCCATCTCAGTTTTTATGGCAGGATCCCCGGGCGCCGGCAAGACAGAGTATTCCAAAAGATTTATTAAGAGATTTAAAGAAGATATCGCGAGAATAGACGCTGACGAAATCAGAGAAATAATTTCCTGTTACACTGGCGCGAATTCCGATGTCGTTCAGGGCGCGGCCTCAATAGGAGTTGATATTCTCTATAATTATGTTCTAAAAAATAAATATAATTTATTACTTGATGGAACTTTTTCAAAATTCAATATCGCTTATCGTAATGTTGAGAGGTCTGTTAATAAGGGCAGGCAAGTAATTATTTGTTATGTTTATCAGGAGCCATTAGCGGCATGGGAATTTACAAGGAAGCGAGAAAAGATAGAAGGCAGAAAAATACCCAAAGAAGCGTTTGTTAAATCATTTGTCAACGCTAAAAATAATGTAGTAAAAATTAAATCATTGTTTCAAAAAAAAGTTGAGGTGTATCTAATAATTAAAGACTACACCAATAATATCAAGAGCTCTTATTTTGATGTTTATATTGACAGTTACATAAAAAAGGGCTATACTAAAGAAGATTTATATAATATTTTAAAAGTATGAAAACCGATAAAAAGAAAAAAATAAGCATAAATGAATTTTTCAAACTGCCTATAAAGGAGCGGGAGAAAATAATGAGCGAGGTAGCCGGCGAGGCGAATAAGGATCAGCGTGATTTAGTGGAAAGATACGACAAGCAGTTTGGCAAGAAAGCGGATAGCGGCTGTTAATTTTTCGGTTTTTCGCGCCGCAAACTGTCCATCCCGAAGCGTCGAGATAAACAGTCCGCTTAAATTACAAATTTTACGGCAAATATACAAATAACGCCTTTTCAAGGGGCGTTATTTTAATTCTTAATTCTTTAATTCTACCGAGCTTTAGCTCGGGTTTGGCGGCTTTAGCCGCGTACCGTCACGCTACGAAGCTAAAGCTTCACGAACCCGAGCTAAAGCTCGGTAGAAGATTTTTTTTTGGGATTTGAGCGAAAGCGAGCGGACGGGATGCTGGAGTCCCGACGCTTCGGGACGGAGGCAGCCCGTACGCGAGTTCGGCGCGCCAAATCCGCGTACGGGCTGCTGCGGCGCATCCCGTCCGCTTTTTGTCATTCCGAACGAGCCGCGCGAAGAGGAATCCCTTAAAGGTTGCTAATGGCAAGGACATTATTATTACGAACAAAAGATTCTTCATCCCGAAGTGTCGGGTTCGGATTTCCGGC
>QIIF01000094.1 GCA_003231075.1 Candidatus Falkowiibacteriota bacterium
GGCAAAAAAAATTTCAGCGAAGGATACGGCTTATGCCAGAAATGATGCCGCCCGGTGCGGGTCAAATAAAGAGTTGAATGTCCGGCGACATCCAATTTGATAAACAGCATTGCCTGAATAAACAGCAGCGAATATTCATGCGATCGCAGCCAGAAGAAAAGAACAAACGAAGATACCACCCCCGACAACCCCAGCACTGTCGCGACCGTAAGCACCTCTTTCATATCCCAGCGCACGGGCTTGTCGTCCACGCGTTCATTGTCGTAAGCGATCATCATTACCGGAACATCATTCAAAAGAGCCAAAACCACAATCATAATAGCCGTTATCGGATAAAAATTCAAAAAAATGATTGATAAGGACATAAATAAAATAATGCGCGTAGTTTCCGCTATCCGAAAAATCGCGTACGCCTTCATCCGCTCAAATGTCTTGCGCGCGATATGTATTGAATGGTTGATTACCGAGAGTCCGGGCGAAAGCAAAATAAGATCGGCGGCGGCCATAGCGGCGTCCGTGGCTCCGGAAACGGCAATGCCGACATCGGCTTTTTTCAGCGCCGGCGCGTCGTTCACTCCGTCGCCGGTCATAGCGACGATATGCCCTCCCTTCTGCAATTTGTCAATTATAAAATATTTGTCTTCCGGCATCACTTGCGAAAAGCCGTTGGCGCTTTCTATCAGTTTAATAATATCGGATTCATGCTTTTTAATAAATCCGTCCGGCATTTTTGTTTCATTCAGGTGTTTTTTTACTTCTTTTGATATTTGCCGGCCGAATCCGTTTACCTCTTTTTTAGTGCTGCCGCGCTTTACTTTTTGATACAGCCCCTTGGCGATAATTTCGCTCAAATCGGTAAATTCTTTGGACGGATCAGCGTTTTTTAATTCCGAAGTATCTAAAATATTAGAACCGACATTTAATAACTCCGCGATTTGCGCCGCAATCGCGTGATTGTCGCCGGTGAGCATTTTAACATCAATGCCCATTTTTTTTACATCTCTGACAACGCTCGCCGAATCCGCGCGCGGAGGATCAAACAAAGAAATTACCCCGACGCATTCAAAATCGGCTTTACCTTCCTTTTTAACGGCTACCGCTAAAGCGCGATAACCCTTTTCCGCAAAAATCCGCACATCGTCAAGCAATCGTTTTTTAACGCTTTTGCCGGCGCACATCGCGATAATGACTTGCGGCGCGCCCTTGATTACGGTTAATTTTTTGCCTTGGCGCGAAACAATCGCTTCTGTTCTTTTCCGCACCGGATCAAAAGGAATAAAATCAAGCCGTTTAAAATCGTTAGCTTTATTATCGGGAAAATGGCTGTCTAAATATTCAAAAATCGGATGCTCTATCGGATCTTTATTTTCCAGACTGCTCGCCAAAACAGCGTAAGTAAATAAATCCTTTTCGCTAAAGCGCGAGTACGCGATCGGGCGGCCGATGCTCATTTTGTTTAGCGTGAGCGTACCCGTCTTGTCGGCGCATAATATATCTATGCCCGCCAATTCTTCAATGGCCGGCAAATTACTGACGATGGCCTTGCGCTTAGCGATGGAAATGGCCCCCACCGCCATAGTAACTGAAAGCACGGCCGGCAAGGCGACCGGAATGCTCGCGACCACCAGCACTAAAATAAATTGCAAATCTTCAAAAAAACTATCCCCCCTGAATATGGAAATAGCCATTACTAAAACGGCTAAAACAATGGTAATAATAATCAAAAAATCGCCTATGCGGACAACCGCTCTTTGAAAATGGCTTTTCTTTTCTTTTTGCGCCCGCTCAACGAGAACGGCGCTTTTGCCGAAAAAAGTTTTAAGTCCGATGACGGAAACGCGGGCGATCATTTCCCCCATTTTTACTATGGCGTTGGAATACACCGTATCGCCGATTTTTTTATCAACCGGCAATGATTCGCCGGTAAGGGCGGATTGATCTATTTCCAAATATTTTCCGCTAATTAATTCAACATCAGCCGGAACAATATCGCCGATTTTAATTTTAATAATATCCCCCGGCACCAAATAGCGCGCGTCAATATTTTTAAATTTGCCGTCTCTGAACACTAAGGCCTTTTTTGCCAACCTCTCTTTTAACGCTTTTAGAGCGTTCAACGCTTTTGATTCTTGAGAATAATCAACAAAAATATTCACCATCAGCAAAATCATAATAATGATAAAATCTTCCCACTTCCCGATAACCGCGGAAATAATGGCGGCGACTTCTATCATCCACGGAATCGGGCTCCATAATTTTTTAAATAACCGCTTAAAACCGGATTCATCCTTGCTCGGAATCTCATTATACCCGAATTTTTTCCGCCTTTCTTCCACCTGCTTTTTGGACAACCCTTTTATATTTATATTTTGCATAATTTTTTTTCGCGAAAACGCATACATAATTTATAAACTGCGGTTATTATACCATAAACCGCAATAAACAACAAAATCGCCGGCCGCCGCGACCTGTCCCGAACACTCGGAACAAGCGTGACGCGAAATGGAACTGTCGCCGAACCCCGAGTCCTCGGGAGCGAT
This sequence comes from Candidatus Falkowiibacteriota bacterium, assembly GCA_003231075.1. Classification (GTDB taxonomy): domain Bacteria; phylum Patescibacteriota; class Patescibacteriia; order Patescibacteriales; family SZUA-104; genus SZUA-104. Next base: position 2,541 of record QIIF01000094.1, read on the forward strand.
AGGATAAAGGGGGTGGGGGGATTCCTCCTTGAACACCCCCTTGCCTGCCTCGCAGAGCGAAGTTGGGGATAAAAAAAAGGGGGGGGATTCCTTGAAAGCCCCCTTGATAAAGGGGCTGGGGGCATTTGAAAAATCCCCCCAGCCCCTTTGCTAAAGGTGGATATATTGCCTTGCGGTAGCCACCGCTTGCTTATACTCTTTAAAAATATTATAATAGAATTAGTTGCGGATTAAAAAATAAAAATTAAAAACAACTTAAAACTTATACCTTTAATCTTTAATCTAAACAATATGCCTAACATTTTTAAAAAAGTATTCGCTGGCAGCCGCAAAAAAGAAATTAACGGCGCGCGCGTGCATCAAGAAGACGCGAAAAACAATATAAATGAATTTGAAAAAAGAATTACCGAAGAAAATTATAATGAATGGCTTGATAATGATTATGAAGAGGGGCAATTATCAATTGATGTTTACGAAACCCCGAAAAATTTAGTTATCAAATCAACTATCGCCGGAGTTAAGCCGAACGATATTGACATATCAATGAATAACGATATGCTTACCATCCGCGGTAAAAGAGAAATGAAAGAAACAATAGACAGCGCGGATTATTTGTATCGGGAATGCTATTGGGGCGGTTTCAGCCGCTCTATTATCCTTCCCTGCGAAGTAAAAGCGGAAAAAATTGACGCCCATCTTGAAGACGGAGTCTTAACCGTCATTCTGCCCAAGGTAAAAACAAATAAAGACATCTCCATTAAAATAAAAGAAAAATAAAATAATCAAAAAGCTACAAGCTACAAGCTACAAGCTACAAGCTAAAAACCTATGAACATAAAAATTACAATTGATCGTGTTGAAAATGATAAAGCCGTTTTGCAAACCGAGGATGGACAATCCATTATTTGGCCGAAAGATAAGTTGCCGGAAGGCGCGCGCGAAGGCACGGCGCTTAATTTTAATATACTAAACGACGCTGAAGCGGAAAAAGACAAGAAAAAATTGGCGAAGGAGATATTGAATGAAATATTAAATACGAAAGAATAATAAGTAACTCGCTGATAAAAATAAAATTACAAATTCAAAATTACAAATCCTAAATAAATTAGGCCTAACGGCACATTATATTTATAATCCCCCAACCCCATTTATCAAGGGGGCTTTCAACGGTATGCCCCCTTGATAAAGGGGGTTGGGGGATTTAATTCATGTTATTACTACCACCCAATATTCAAATTCCTTAACGGTAAATTACAATTTTCAAAATTCAAAGCAAAACTATTTTGAACATTTGAATTTTGGATTTATTTGGAATTTAGTACTTTGAATTTGTAATTTATATTTTTCAAAAATTGTAATTCGCCTAAAACCGTTATTATGATAAATTTTCATTCACAAAAAAAATATCCACACTCCCGATGGTTGCTTGATATAGTAACCATTTTTATTATAGGAATAATTTTAATAGCTTCATTTTATTTGATTTTTGAAAAAAAATATCAAAATAAAATTTACCTGGGCGTAACAACGGCCGGAATTGATTTGGGCGGCAAAACCCATAAACAAGCCGAGGAAATAATCAATAAAAAAATAAACAAACTAAGCCTGGACGGAATAATTTTTTATTACCAAGGAGATAAAACAATAATTACACCCATTGTCTCCGACTTAAACCCTGATTTGGCGTATAGAATTATTGATTTTAACACCGAACAAGCTATTGCCGGCGCCTTTGCTTTCGGGCGGAATAAAAATTTTTTTATTAATCTGCGGAATAAAATTTACACCGCCGCTTTTGGCCATTCAATAATTTTCAATGTTGCCGTCAATGAAAAAGAAATAAAACAAATTCTTAAAAATAATTTTAAAAAATTTGAAATGCCAGCTCAAAACGCCAAATTAACATATAACGAGCAATCATTATTGGGAGGAGAAAAAAATATAAAATTTACCGTGCGGAAAGAAAAAACCGGAAAAATAATAAACTATGAAAAAGGAATTGACCGGCTCAAAAAACGGCTGGCACGAATTAACGGCGGCCCGATAAAACTTTCCGCCAAAACAGAATATCCTAAAATTTATAAAAAAGACGCGCTTAATGTTGAAAATAAAGCGCTAAAATTTTTAAACGCCGCGCCCATCTTCTTGAAATACGGAGGTCGGGAATGGGAAATCACCCAAGAACGGCTGGCGCCGTGGCTGACCTTGCAAATCAATCCAAATTATAAAAATTCAAAAAAAGAAAATAAAATTATAATCGGCTTAAACGAAGCGGGTATCAAGCAATATTTATTGGATGAAGTGTCTCCGGCAATAAATAAAGATCCGCTTGAGGCGAAATTTGAAATTAAAAACGGACGAGTGACAAAATTCCAATCAGGTTATGACGGCATTCAGCTTAATATTAAAGATAATTTGGAAAAGATTAAATCAACAATAAAATCAAATCAAAATAAAATAATTGAATTAACGGTTAAAGAAATAAAAAATAATAATTCTTTAAAAGATATTAACAATTTAGGCATAAAAGAAATTATCGGAACCGGCTCATCCGATTTCTCCGGTTCTCCCAAAAATCGCCGGCGCAATATCGCCATAGGCGCTGATACTTTAAACGGAATTCTTATTAAGCCCGACGAAGAATTTTCCCTTATGGGCGCCTTGGGGGAAATTGACGCGAAATCCGGATATTTGCCGGAACTGGTTATCAAAGGAGGAAAGACCATAGCCGAATACGGCGGCGGATTATGCCAAATAGGCACAACTATGTTCCGGGCGGCGCTGGCGTCGGGACTGCCCATCACCCAGCGGCGCAACCACTCTTACCGCGTATCCTATTATGAGCCGGCGGGAACCGACGCTACTATTTACGACCCATGGCCTGATTTCAGATTTCTTAATGATACCGGCAATTATATCCTTATCCAATCCCGCATTGAAGGAGATAAAATTTATTTTGATTTTTGGGGAACGAAAGACGGCCGCTCCGTAAATCAAACCTATCCGGTTATCTATAATATTGTCAAACCAGGTCCGGCAAAATTGATTGAAACATTGAACTTGCCGCCGGGAAAAAAGAAATGCACCGAACGCGCCCACAACGGAGCGGACGCTTATTTTGACTACAAAGTTTCCTATCCGGACGGAAAAACAAAAGAAAAAAGATTTAATTCCCACTATGTCCCATGGAGGGAAGTATGCTTAATCGGAGTAAAAAAATTATCGGAAGACAATAATACGGCGACCTCAACAAAAAGCGCGGCTGATCAAAAAAATTTCTAATTTCTAATTAACCCATTCGGCTCCGCTCAGGGCAGGTTCTAATTTCTAATAAACTTCTTTAACACCTAATGCTAAAGCGCTAAATAAATTTTAAAGAGTTGTCATTGGGCATTTGATATTTTATTAGAAATTAGAAATTATAATTTAGAAATTCTTACTTATGCTGCTGCAAAAAAAATATCTCAAAATCATCTTCCTTTTTTACTTCATTAATAATTTATACGAGTAGAAGTTATCCACAGATAAAAAAAATTCCGCGTTGAAACGCGGAATTTTTTATTAGAAATCTTTTTTTAACAAATAAAAAAT
>QIIF01000082.1 GCA_003231075.1 Candidatus Falkowiibacteriota bacterium
GAAATAAACGACGAAACAGAAAGAGGCGAAAACGGCTTCGGCAGCAGCGGACTTTTTTAATAGCGGACGGGACGCGCCGCAGCGGCCCGTACGCGAACACGAGAGCTATTCTCAAGCCCCTTAACCCTTTTACGGAAATTTTTTCTTGCTTTTTTTGGTATTTTAGGATAAAATAATAATATAAAAATTAACTCAAAAATATGCAAACATTAAAAATCAACACAATCGCCATCCCTAAAAAAGATATGGTTTTGATTGAAAAAAAAGATTTAGAAAAATTAACAAAGGAAAACAGGGAATTAAACCTTGCTTTTATGGCAATTTCTGACGGAAATTCAGCTTTATACGCCGGGAAGACACGCAGTTTTAAAAATTTTATAGAAGACAAATTTCCTCAATATGCCAAAAATATCTAAATCTCATATCAACCGAAAATTTGAGAAAAAATTTTCAAAGCTGCCGGAAAATATCCGGAAAATCGCGGCTAAGAAAATTTTTCTTTTTGAAAAAAATCCATTTCATCCCGGATTAAAAACACATAAATTAAAAGGCGGTCTCTCTAAATTTTGGTCATTTTATATTAACGCCGATAACTATCGGGTTATGTTTATTTTTCTTAAAAACAACGAGGTAATTTACTATGACATAGACACTCACGACATTTATAAATAACTTTCTATGAAATATGACATCATCATCGGCTTGGAAATCCACGCCGAGCTGAAAACTAAATCAAAAATGTTCTGTTCCTGCGATAATGACGCGGAGGGGAAACGGCCAAACACGGTTGTCTGCCCTATTTGCCTAGGTCATCCCGGGACATTGCCGGCTGCCAATAAGCAAGCGATTGAATGGACGATTTTAACCGGTCTGGCTTTAAATTGCAAAGTCAGCAAATTAAGCAAATTTGACAGAAAGCATTATTTTTATCCTGATCTGCCCAAGGGTTATCAAATTTCACAATACGACCTGCCTCTTGTTTATGACGGCTATCTTGAAATCAACGGGGATAAAATAGATATCACAAGAATTCATCTTGAAGAAGACACAGGCAAATTAACCCACCCGAACAATAAAAAATATACTTTAGCCGATTACAACAGAGCCGGCACGCCGCTTATGGAATTAGTGACAGAGCCGATTATAAAAACAGCCGAGCAAGCGAAAGAATTCTGCCAAAAATACCGGCAAATTTTAAGATATTTGGAAATATCCGACGCGGATATGGAAAAAGGGCAAATGCGATGCGAGGCGAATATAAGCGCGCAGGAAAAAGGCAAATGGAAATACGAGGACGGAGAAATTAAGCCGATTGGAAATTATAAGCTAAATCCGAAAGTTGAAGTAAAAAATATTAACTCGTTTAAAGCGGTTGAAAAAGCCATTAATTATGAAATTAAAAGGCAGATTGCGGCGCTGGAAGACGGCGAAAAATTAGTTCAAGAAACGCGCGGATGGAATGAAAACATCGGGAAAACCGTAAGCCAAAGAGTAAAAGAAACTTCAGCCGACTACCGCTATTTTCCCGAACCGGACTTGCCGCCTCTCAATATCGGCGCCAAATGGATTAAAAAGATTAAAGCCCAACTGACAGAACTGCCGGAAGATAAGAAAAAAAGATTTATGGATCAGTATAAATTTGACGGCGAAACGGCTGAAATATTAACCGGCGAAAAAGATCTGGCTAATTATGCCGAGCAGGTAATATCCGAGCTGCGCGCGTGGATTAACGCTACCGGCGATAACTGGGAAAGGCAAAAAAATAAGCTGGCTAAAATTTCCTCCAACTGGCTGATCAACGAATTATTTAAACATTTGCGGGAAGATAAATTATCCATAGGCGATTTAAAAATTACGGCTGAAAACTTCGCTGAATTAATTACGCTCGTATACCAAGAAAAAATAAATTCTTCGGCCGGAACAAAAATATTGGAAAAAATGTATAAAAACGGCGGCGACCCCACGGACATAATGTCAGAGATGGGGCTTGAGCAGATTGACAACAAAGCCGAACTGGAAAAAACAATTAAAAAAATCCTAACAAAAAACAAAAAACAAGTCGCGGAATACAAGAGCGGGAAAGAAAATATTTTACAATTTTTTGTGGGGCAAACTATGGCGGCGACCAAAGGCAAAGCAAATCCCAAGACCGTAATTAAAATTTTAAAAAAAATGCTTTCCTAAAAAGACGAACAACCATTCGCTCTTGCGATAATGCGATAACCGGGGCGAATGCCATTCGCCCCTACGGTTATAATCGTAAAAATTTCTTAACCAGCTGCCTGGCATCCGCGTTATGATTAACCCAATAGATTTTTCTGCCTTGTTTTTCCCAGCGCCTAAACCAATTCATCTGCCGTTTGGCAAATTGCCGTATGGCAATACGCAATTGTTCAACCATTTCATCATAGGATAATTTACCTCTTAAATACAAGGAAACATACTTATATTCCAACCCGAAACCCTCCAGCCTCTTCCAGCTTATCCCCTGCTTATGCAGACGCTTAACCTCCGTTGCCATATTTTCTTTTTCCAATCTTTCTATTAATCTTTTGCTTATCCTTTTTTCCAACACATCCATTGGGTGTGTCAACCCAATTAATAATGCTTCATATTTTGGCGTTATCTGAGGTCTCTCAACTTTGTTTGGCGATTTAATAATCTCAATGCGGCGGATTAATCTCCTCTTATTTTTACGATCACTTTCATTTAAACTTTCCGCCGTTTTAATATCTAATTTTTTAAGCATCGCTAATAATTTATCAACCGGCATCTTTTCCAGTTTTGCGCGCGATTTTTTATCCGGCTTGCCGCCGGACAGCTCATAGCCGTCAACTATGGCCTGAATATAAAGCCCGGTTCCGCCGGCTATAATCGGCAGCTTCCCGCGCGCCAAAATATCATCAATCGCCCTATAAGCCGATTTCTGATATTTGGCCAAATTAAACTCCGTATTCGGACTGACAATATCAATAAGATGATGCGCTATATTAACAATTTTATATCTTTGAGTTTTGAATTTGGGATTTATTTGTAATTTGTGATTTTGGATTTTGGATTTATTTGTAATTTGTGATTTTGGATTTTGGATTTCAAGACGATAGTCGCCTAAATCTTTTCCGGTACCCACATCCATCCCCTTATACACCTGCCTTGAATCCGCTGACACGATCTCACCATTGAATTGGCGGGCAAGCTTAACCGCCAGCTTCGTCTTCCCGCTCGCCGTCGTCCCTGAAATAACAACAATTTTTTTATCATTTTTCATAAAACTCAATTAAACTTTTCAAACCTTCTGCCGAGCTTCAGATAAAATTTCGCGGCTTTAACCGCGCGCCGCCGCTTCAATTATCCGCGACATCAATTTCCTTTTCATTAACGGCGAAAAAAACATCTTTTAATTCATTTTTTGCAACTCATGCGTAGCGCCTATTAAGACAAATACTTATGCCCCCAAAAGAGATTATTTATCTTAAAGAAAGTTGAACTTTTAAATCATTTATTAAATCATCTTTATCTTCTATACCAACTGAAAATCTTACTAAACCGTCGCTTAATCCATTTCTTTCTCTTTCCTGCTTAGACATAGAGGCGTGAGTCATGCTGGCTGGATGATCAACAAGAGATTCTACGCCTCCCAGACTTTCCGCTAACGAGAAAATCTGAAAGGAAGAAATAAGTTTTTTAGTTTGTTTTAAATCTAAATTAAATTCCGCGGAAACAATACCTCCGAATCCTCTCATTTGCTTTTTAGCAAGTTTATATTGAGGATGCGATGGAAGACCGGGATAATAAACTTTTTTTACTTTATGGTGCGCCTCCAAAAATTTTGCTACGCTAAGAGCATTTTGAGCATGTTTATCCATTCTTATTGATAGCGTTTTTATACCTCTGCTAATTAACCATGCGTCAAAAGGACTAGGATTAAGCCCAATTGCTTTACGGGCAAAGTCAATTTTTTCTTTTAAATTTTTGTTGTTTGTAATGACAGCGCCGCCAACAATATCGGAATGTCCTCCAATATATTTTGTAGTGCTATGCAAAACTAAATCTGCTCCCAAATTAAGCGGATTTTGAAAATACGGAGTTGCGAATGTGTTATCAACAACGAATAACACTTTATATTTCTTCGCAAGTTTGGCAATAACGGCAAGATCAGTAATTTTTAGAAGAGGATTTGTCGGTGATTCTAAAAAAATCATTTTAGGCTGTTTTTTTAGCAAATTTTCTACTTCCAATTTATTTGAGCTATTAACACTGAGTAAAGACACTCCAAAATTATGAAAAACTTGATTAAACAAACGCAAAGTGCCTCCATATAAATCATTTCCCACGATTACCATATCACCTTTCTGTAAATTAGAAATTAATCCGGTGGTAGCTCCGAGTCCTGAAGAAAAAACAGTGGCATATTTTCCTTCCTCCAAAGCGGCCAGTGTTTGTTCAAGATTGGTAAAATTTGGATTACCCGCGCGAGTATAATCATAACCTTTATGTTCGTTAGGCGCTTCCTGCGCGTAAGTTGAAGTCATATATATGGGAGGGATAATCGCTCCAGTGCTATAATCTTGAATTTGACCGATATGAATTGCTTTTGTAGAAAATTTCATAGTAAAAATGATTAAGAAATAAGCAAATAATTATTTTGCTTCATCCATTCGTCATTATAAAATTTACTTAAATATTTCACTCCACTATCAGGAATGACAGTTACAATAACAGCGGGATTTTTTAAGTTTTTAGCCAGTTTTAGCGCGCCCCAAACATTCGCGCCTCCTGTGCCGCCGCCAAAAATTCCTTCTTCGCGCGCAAGCCGGCGAGCCATAGTAAAGGCATCATTATCATTAAATTGATACATATCGTCTATTATGGAAAAATTCATAGAATGAGCAAGATGATCTTCGCCAACACCTTCCACTTGATAATTGCAATTTCCATCTTTTTTTATTTTGCCTGTTTTAAAATAATCAAAATAGATTGAACCAATGGGATCCGGCATAATAATTTGAATATCTGGATTTTTTTCTTTGAGATATTTTCCAACACCGCTAATTGTTCCTCCCGTACTTCCGGCAGCAACAAAATGAGTAACTTTTTCATCTGTTTGCCGCCAAATTTCAGGACCAGTTGATAGATAATGCGCTTCAGAATTTTTTAAATTATTATATTGATTGACGCGAAAACTGTTTGGAATCTCCTCGGCAATTCTTTTTGCGGTATTTACATAATGTTCCGGAGAATCAGGCGGAGCAGAGGTGGGAGTTACGACAATTTCAGCTCCAAATGCTTTGAGAGCATCCTGTTTTTCTTTGCTCACTTTATCAGGCATGGTAAGAATTGCCTTATAACCTTTAATAGCCGCGATCATCGCGACAGCTGCGCCCGTATTTCCTGAAGTGTTTTCAACAATTGTGCCTCCTGGTTTCAGAAGACCATTTACTTCAGCATTTTCAATAATATGTTTTACTATACGATCTTTAATGCTCCCACTAGGGTTAAAAAATTCTAATTTTACATATATTTCAATATGAGGATAAGGATTGATATTTTGCAGTTTTACAAGCGGGGTGTTTCCCACGGTATTTAGCAGTTTATATGAGTTCATAATAAAATTAGTTGAAATTCCCAACGAGTTTTGCGTCCTCAGTTGAAAATTAATAACGCTGTCGCTGAAAGCGACATAAATTTTTTTAATAGAGATTCAATAAAAATTAACCAATTCCCTAATTTCTCTAAACGCGTAATCTTAGCTAACCACCTTTTCTAATATTTCCTCCTCATTCATCGCAATCATTTTAATTGTTTTGTTTTCTTATTTTACTATAAAATTTAATTTATCGTTAAGGAATTTGAATATAAATAACATAAATAAATACCCCCAACCCCCAATATCCGCGGGGGCTTCCGATGATATGCCCCCGCGGATATTGGGGGTTGGGGGATTATAAATATAATGTGCCGTTAGACCTAATTTAATAATTAGTTAAT
>QIIF01000030.1 GCA_003231075.1 Candidatus Falkowiibacteriota bacterium
TTCACAGGATGAAATAAAGAAGGCGTTTCGGAAGAAGGCGCATGAGTATCATCCTGATAAAAAGAGCGGAGACGAAGCCAAATTTAAAGAAATAAACGAAGCATATCAGGTTCTCGGCAATGAAAAAAAACGGGCCCAGTACGATCAGTTCGGTTCGTCTTTTGAGCATGCCCAAGCCGGCGGCGGTTTCCATGGCTTTGAAGGGTTTAGGGATTTTTCTAATTTTTCGGAAGGGTTTAATGTCAATATGGATGATGTCGGAGATATATTTGGAGGAATCGGCGATATGTTCGGATTCGGCGGAGGCCGCGGAAGGGCGAGAGCCAAAAGAGGCGCGGATATTCAAGTTTCGCTGGCTATTGAATTTAACGAAGCGGTTTTTGGCGCGGAAAAAGAAATTAGATTAAATAAAACCGTCCAATGCGATAAATGCAATGGAAGCGGCGCCGAACCCGGCTCTAAAATTGAAACTTGCAAAACTTGCGGAGGCAAAGGGCAAACAACAAGAGTGCAAAGAACTATTTTAGGCAATATGCAAGTGCGGATGGCTTGTTCGGATTGTTCCGGCGAAGGAAAAATACATAGCCAAAAATGCGCTAAATGCCGCGGCGCCGGAGTTTACAGGGATGTTGTGAGTTTAAAAGTAAGAATACCGGCAGGCATAGATGACGGCGGCGTTATCCGATTAACCGGACAAGGGGAGGCGGGGGAAAAAAGCGCTCCGTCAGGCGATTTGTATTTACAAATTAGAGTTAAAAAAGACACGCGTTTTGAACGCGTTGGCGATGATATTATTTCCCAATTAAACATCAGCTTTACGCAAGCCGCGCTTGGCGATAAAATAGATGTAGATACTATTGACGGTCCGGTTAAATTGAAAATACCCGAAGGCACGCAGTCAGGCGTTAATTTCAGAATGCGCGGAAAGGGCGTGCCGCATATTCAAGGCAGAGGCAGGGGTGATCATATAGTCAAGGTTAATGTTGAGACGCCGAAAAATTTAACAAGAAAGCAAAAGCAATTATTAAGAGAATTGGAGGCATAAAATATGTAGCGCCAAAAGAAGCGGATTGGCTATGTTTAGGGCACGCGCTTTAAGGAGCTAAGCTCCCGCGTATCATACTATTATCATAATTCACGCTTATATATCAGCAAACACTATAAATAAAATCAAACTCGCAGGAGCTTAGCTCCTTTTAAACTGCCCAACCCCCCCCACCCCCCCCTTTTTTTTGCTAAAAAAAAGGGGGGGGTATTAAAAAATTTATTTTATGAATAAATTATACCTGTACAATACATTAACTCGCCAAAAAGAGGAGTTTAAGGCGATTAAAAACAATGAAGCCGGGCTGTATACTTGCGGGCCGACGGTCTATAATTACGCGCATATCGGCAATTTACGGAGTTATATTTTTGAAGATATTTTGAAGAGGGTTTTAATTTATAACGGATACAATATTAAGCATGTAATGAATATCACCGATGTCGGACATCTGGCCGGCGATATGGATATGGGCGAGGATAAGCTGGAGGTCGGCGCTAAGCGGGAGGGGAAGTCCGCTTGGGATATCGCCAAGTTTTACGAAAAAGCGTTTAAGGGCGATATTGCCAAGTTAAACATTGCTCCGCCGGATATTTGGTGCCGAGCGACTGACAATATTCCGGAGCAGATTGATTTAATAAAAAAATTGGAAGAGCGCGGCTATACTTATAAAACTTCAGACGGAATTTATTTTGATACTTCCAAGTTTAAAGATTACACGAAATTAAGCCATCAAAAATTGGAGGATTTGCGCGAGGGGGCGCGGGTAGAGAAAAATCCGGAAAAAAAGAATCCTACTGATTTTGCTTTATGGAAATTCTCTTATCTAAATAATCCCCCAACTCCAATATCCGCGGGAGCAAAAAAAAGACAAATGGAATGGAACAGCCCGTGGGGGGTCGGTTTTCCGGGTTGGCATATTGAATGTTCGGCTATGAGTATGAAGTTTTTGGGAAGCCAACTTGATATTCACTGCGGAGGAGTGGATCACATCAATGTGCATCACACAAACGAGATAGCCCAAAGCGAGGCGGCAACCGGCAAGAAGTTTTTTAACTATTGGATGCACGGGGCGTTTTTAAACATTGCCGGCGGGAAGAAAATGGCTAAGAGCGAAGAGAATTTTTTAACACTGGAAAACGCTTTGATTAAAAAGGGGATTAATCCTTTAGCTTTCAGATACGCGGTTTTATCGGTTCATTACAGAAAGCCGATGGAGTGGAGCGAAGAGGCGATTTTGAACGCGCAAAGAGGATTGGAGCATTTATATAATCAGGTTAGAAAACTCAAAACTCAAAACTCAAAACTCAAAACTCAAGATATTGATAATAATTTTAAGATTAACTTTTTAGCGGCGATTAATGATGATTTAAATACGCCGCAGGCCTTGGCCGTCGCGCAGGAATTATTGAAGTCCAATTTACCGGATGAAGAAAAATTAGCGGCTGTTTTGGATTTTGATAAAGTTTTAGGATTAAATATCGCAGGGGCAATTCATGAATCGCCCCTACCGGACGAAATTAAAAAAATGGTGCATAATAGGCAAAAAGCAAAGGAAGAAAAGAATTTTGAAAAGTCTGATAAATTGCGGGAAGAAATTGAAAAATCGGGGTATGCGGTGGAAGACACAAAAGAAGAGATGAGAGTTTTTAAGAAATAAAAAAAAGGCGCGTTCCGACATATTGGAACGCGTTTGTATTATTTTAATAAAAAAAATTTTTATTCTTTCTTCTTTTACTTTTTTTCTTCTTTTCCTCTTTCTTTTTTTTATTTTTTTTTGTATACCAATCGGCTATAAGATAGCCAATTGGTACACCCAATAAAAATGCTACTATTGCCGTATTCACTGCACTCCTCCTTTTTTAATTTTTTTTGCTGGGAAAAATCCAAAAAATACGCTTAATAAAAGCGCGATTCCTATTGTTTTCATACTACACCCCCTGTTTTTATTATTTTTTCGCGCCACCAATGGCAAGCACCTATATGGTGCCACAACCATCAGTAATCGTCAAGTTTTTTAGTAATTTACCGTTAAGGAATTTGAATATTGGGTAGTAATAACGCGAATTAAATCCCCCAACCCCCAATATCCGCGGGAGCATACCGTTGAAAGCCCCCGCGGATATTGGGGGTTGGGGGATTATAAATATAATGCGCCGTTAGGCTTAATCTATGATTTTTTTTAATTTTTATTTCCAATCCGCAAAGAGCAAACAGTCCGCGCGGCGATATCACGGAAATAAGCGGATAGTTATTTTATGTAAAACCACATTATGTATTATACCTTCTACTAATATTAGAAAATTTATATTGACTTAGGGGGGTATTTAATGATATATTGTATATGCATGAAATGTTCGTTAAATTTCAGTAATATCAGGGTAAGCGGGCAATCGCTTGATTTTCGCGTAAAAGCGGAGATTTGAGAGGAAAGTCCGGACTCCATTTATGAATAGTGGATAATGTCCACGGGGAGTAATCCCACGGAAAGTGCCACAGAGACTATACTAGCCAGTGCGGAGCGCTGGAAATTCTAAATTATAATATCTAAATTCTAAATAAATTCAAAATTACAAATTCAAATGCTCAAAAAATGTTTGAATTTTGAAAATTTGATATGGTTTAGGATTTATGGTTTCGGTTTAGTATTTCTGTTGCTTCGCAGTGGTAAAAGGTGAAAAGTTAGTTGGTGTCTTTTGTTCCTGGGTCTGTCCTGAAAGTCGCTTTCGTAACGAAATTTTCAAATTTTGAGCAGAATTTTTTATAAATTTTTGAGCTTATATAGATATATAGGCGATAAAATTTATAAAATAATTATGTCAAAATTTGGAGATTGCAGTAGAAATGGACTTTTAGGACAGACTCAGGAATGAAAGGCTACAACTTTCGCCCTCCGGTGACGGAGCGCGCGCGGTAAACCCTATTCGGAGCAAGAGCAAGCTCGTCAAGTTTTGGCGAGAAAAAGTGGCTCGCACGAGTCCAAAGGCGACTTTGGGCCATAGATAGATGATTGCCGTCCCGAATTATCGGGATACAGAATCCGGCTTACAGCTTGCCCCGATATTACTGAAATTTATTTTAGATAACAGAAAACAGATAGCAGATAACAGTCTTATAAAGATGTTTTAAACTGCTGTCTGCCGTCTGCTGTCTGCCGTCTGCTAAATGAAGAAATCTGAATTATTTTTTTCTTTTTTATTGGTGCCGTTGGATTTTTTAATGATTGTATTGGCAGGCGTTTCGGCATATTATATCCGTTTTGCGGAATTCACTACCGAAATCAGGCCCGCTATTTTTAATTTGCCTTTTGAAAATTATTTGAAAATTTTAATAATTATCGCGTTGTTATGGCTTGTTATTTTTGCTTTGTCAGGACTTTATAATATTAGGAACGCGAGAAAATTATCAAAAGAAATTATTAAAGTCGTCTTAGCTTGTTCAACCGGCTTGGTATTGATAGTTGTGTTGATATTTATTAGGCGGGAATTGTTTGATTCCCGTTTTATTGTTTTGGCGGGATGGATTTTGGCTATTATTTATGTGAGCTTTAGCCGAAGCTTGGTAAGATTGACGCAAAGAGTTTTATTTAAATACGGCATAGGCGTTCATAAAGTTGTTTTGGTCGGAAACAGCCGGACGGCCGATAATTTAATGCGTTATTATTCAAGCGCTAAAAATTCAGGCTTTGAAGTTGTTAAGCGATTGCGTAATTTTGATATGGAAACCGCTGAAAATCTCGCTGAAATGGTGAAAATAAAAAAAGTTGATGAAATAATCCAAAGCGATCCGAATTTAAGCAAAGCGGAAATTTTGCGATTGTATGATTTTGCCGACGAACATCATTTGACATTCAAATACGCGGCGGATTTGCTTGGCGCTAAAGTGTTAAAAACAGAAGTGTCTGAAACCGCCGGCATTCCCATAGTGGAAGTTAAAAAAACTCCATTAGACGGATGGGGCAGGATTGTCAAACGCTTATTTGATATAATCGGCTCATTAATATTAATTATATTGCTTGCTCCCGTTTTAATATTAGTTGTTTTGATGATAAAATTTGATTCACGCGGTCCGATATTTTTCTCGCGCCGAGACGACGGCAGCCCGGTTTATAGGGTGGGGCAGGGAGGAAAACTGTTCCGTTATTTTAAATTTCGTTCAATGGTTCCGGGAATGGATAGCAAGAGATATACTGAACTCGCCGATAAAAATATACGCGATGACGGGCCGATGGTTAAAATTAAAGACGATCCGCGCGTTACTCGTTTCGGCAGATTTATCAGGCGTTGGAGTATTGATGAATTAGCGGAGTTATTTTTGGTTTTTAAGGGAAATTTAAGCTTGGTCGGGCCTCGGCCGCATTTACCCGAGGAAGTTGCCAAATATGAACATCATCACAAAAAGGCCTTAACCGTTAAGCCTGGTATGACCGGATTGGCGCAGATTTCCGGACGGAGCGATTTATCTTTTGAAGAGGAAGTAAAACTTGATACTTACTATATAGAAAATTGGTCGTTGCTATTGGACTTAATAATACTCTTAAGAACGCCTTTAGCGGTTATCAGGGGAAGAAAGGCGGAATGATAAATTTACGCGCGGACAGGATAATATAAAATAATTTGTGAAACGGCGCGCAATTATGCTATAATATCTTTATAATTAAAATTTTTCAGCCATACTATATGAGAAAAAGAAAAAATAAATTTAATTCCGATTTTTTCAGTGAAAGTCCTTCTGATTTTGTAGTGAATTTAAAAGAGCAATTATTGGAAATGGAAAAAACGCGGGAGCGAGAAAAAAGTGAAAATCGTGGAATCGCAGATTTCTATGAGAAAATTAAAGCGTTTAGTTTTAAAAAATATTTTATAAAAAATAGGAAAAAATTAAGCGGCAAAATAAAAATACCGTCTGTTGTATTTAA
>QIIF01000133.1 GCA_003231075.1 Candidatus Falkowiibacteriota bacterium
TCCGGTTCTTGATATGGAGCCAATGTTTACTTCCGACGGAGACGGCACGGTAGTATCTCCGAGCGCGACGGCGATGAGTACGACGACTTACTCGGCATATTATGTGAATATTTTTGATTATAATGGTGAGTTATCTGGACTCCGCAGAAATAGAGAGCATTCAAGTATATTAGAGATTGATTCCGTGCTAACTCTTATAAAAAACATAGTCAAGAATAATTCCACTGACGGCATTAACCATATTTCCAATTACAAGCCGGAACGAAGGCCGGGTGATACCAATCTCCGTCTCGCCATCCATTCCCCAGTTTCCATAAATATCTACGACAGTTCCGGCAACCACACAGGCATAGCGACGGACGAAGCTTCAGGAGTAAAATACTTGGAAGAACAAATCCCAAACTCTTATTACCTTGAATTCGGAGAAGGAAAATATCTCGGGCTTGATACGAGCGAAGAATACCGCATAGAATTGCGAGGAGAAGATCTTGGAACATTTACATTTAAAATACAAGAAATGTCGGGAGATAAAATTGTCAATTCCGTTGAATACAAAAACATTCCGGTTTCAGCGTCAACAACAGCGGAACTTATTATCCAAAACCTTAACACGACCCCGGAACTTTCCATTGATATTGACGGAGACGGAACGGAGGACACTATACTCACGGGCGATGAAAGTAATGATATTTTAGCGTCAATTAAAATTCTAAAAAGTATAATAAACGGACTGAAAATAGATAAATGGTTTAAAAGACACATACTCAAAGACTTAAGCAAGGCGGAAAGAGAGTTTAGCCGCGGCAGAACTGAAAAAGCGGTGAAGTATCTTGATAAAATAATCCAAAAACTAAAACAAGAAATCAAGAGAAATCTTGGAAACGAAGATGATTCTAAAACAAAAAGAATGAGGCATGAGACAGGAAAAAGTCATCATGGCGGAATGAATTGGCGCGGTAAAGAAAAAATTTCAACAAAAGATGCATGGATGTTGATAGGCATTATTGAGGATATAAAAAATTAATGCTATAATACAAGTATGAATTATAAAAAAAATATAATGATATTGTTGGTGATATCATTTATTGCAACACTAGTAATTTTTTATTTTTTTACAGAGATGGATCCTAATTGGCTTTCAACTTTCTCCCTTTCTTTGATTTTTTTCATCCTTCTCTTCACTAAAGAAGCAATTTTTAACGCGTGGAAAAAATTTGGTGTTTGGTATATCCCGCTGGCGGCTGTTTTGATTTTCCTCGCTCCGTCCGGTTCAGGCGGCAATTTCGGATATTCAATGAGCATTGACCGAGAAGGAGCGACAATATTTTTATCCGCTATTTTTATCATAGTTTCTCTCATAATTATCATTCTTAAATCAATTAAACTACGCAAACAGGATACAATGTCAAATCAAAAAAAACCGTAAAGCGTTTTTTGCCATGGCATAATTTTCGTTTATGAGAAAAATTCTGCCACAGTAAAAGGGCGAATGCCATTCGCCCCTACGAGGCGGAAAAATAAAGAAATAAACAATCCGCTAAATTTTGGCTTCGCCGAGGCAGAATTAATTGATGTTTTTATGTTTTTAAATGAAAAAGATTTTAAAAAGAATGCCATAAGATTAAGGGCATTTTTTTTGGATTTAATTTTTCCTATTGAGTGCCTTCGCTGCGGCAAGGACGGAGTTTGGCTGTGCGCCGGATGTTTCAGCCGGATTGAATTCAGGGATGTTCAGCATTGCCTTGCTTGCAAAAAGGAAAGCGCGCTTGGCCGGTTTTGCCGCACTTGCCGGTCCGATTACAGTTTGCGAGGAGTTTTAGTTGCCGGTAATTATGAAGATGAATTATTGTCCAAAGCGGTAAAAAGCTTGAAATATAAATTTGTCCGCCAATTATCTAAAGATCTTGGCCGGTTTTTAGCCGTATTTTTCCGTGATATTTTAAAAATTCCGGGCCATCAAAACATAACCATCCAGTCTCTCGCGGGAAGCGGGCATAGTAATTTTAAAAACGCGTTGATTATTCCCGTGCCCTTGCACCCTCGGCGCGAACGCTGGCGCGGATTTAATCAAGCGGAACTTATCGCGCGTTGCTTCTCCGATTATTTTAATTTAGAAATAAGCGTCGGAAAATTAGTCAGGATAAAACATAGAAAACCGCAAACCAAACTAAATAAAAAAGACAGAAAAAATAATATTAAAAATTGTTTTGCTTGGCGCGCCGGCGGTTTGTCCGGCAGAAATATTATATTGGTTGACGATGTCGCCACCACCGGCTCAACGCTCAATGAGTGCGCCCGCGTATTGAAAGAGAACGGAGCCGGCGAGGTTTGGGGGCTGGTGGCGGCGAATGGATGAAGGGATTTGCGAAACGCGATGCCAATATACTAATCAATCGCGATACTAATATACTAATGCATACTAATGATACTAATAATATTTATTCCATTCGTATCATTCGTATCATTAGTATATTGGTATCGTTAAATATATTGCATCATTTTAACGGAAGAGCCGCAAGCTGTTTAGGATTACCAGAATAGCTATGCCTGAGTCCGCGCCGATGGCGTATCCAAGATTAGCTAATCCGAAAACGGCGAGAACTAAAAATATCGCTTTAACGCCGAGAGCCGCGGTAATGTTGTATTTAATTGTTTTTAATGTTTTTTCGCCGAGATTTATGGCGTAAGGAATATTTAAAAGATTATTATTCATCAGAGCAACATCCGCCGTTTCAATCGCCACATCGGATCCGCCGGCGCCCATGGCGATGCCTACCGTTGAAGTTGCCAGCGACGGAGCGTCGTTTACTCCGTCTCCGACCATTGCCGTGAAACCGAATTTATTTTTTAGTTCTTTGATTTTTTTTACCTTTTCGTCAGGCAAAAGAGAGGCGTATGTTTCTTGAATACTAAGTTGTTTGGCGGTAAAATCAGCTGTGTATTTGTTGTCTCCCGTTAACATTACCGGCCGTGTTCCTAATTCATTAAGTTTCTTAATTGCGGCCGCGGCATTATCCCTTATTTTGTCCGCGATAGCCATCGCGCCCATTATTTTGTCGCCCTTGCTTACCAGCACTATCGTCTTGCCTTCTTTCTCTAATCTTTCGGTTTCTTTTAGAACTTCTTTTATAGAAATTCCGCTTGATTCAATAAGTTTTAAATTACCGACACAGTGTTTAACATCGTCGCAAATAAGGCAATTAGCTTTGCTTCCTTTACCGGCGATATTTTCATATTCCGCCATAATATGAGGTGTTATTCCTTTTTTTTGCGCCAGATTCAAAATGCTTTTTGCCAGCGGGTGGGAGGAAAATTTTTCAATTCCGGCGGCATCAGCCAAAATATCTTTTTCCGTAAAACCGTTAAAAGTGATAATGTCGGCAATATACGGTTCGCCCAAAGTCAATGTGCCGGTTTTATCAAATGCCACCGCTTTGATTTTTCCCAAAGCTTCCAAATATTTACCTCCCTTGATAAGCACTCCGCGCCGGGAGGCGCCGCCGATTGCCGACGCGACCGAGACGGGAGTGGAAATTACCAAGGCGCAGGGGCAGGAAATTACCAAAAGCACCAATGCCCGATACATCCAGTCCAAAAATATTCCTCCAAAAAAAAGCGGTGGAATAAACGCCACCAACACCGCGGTAATAACTACCGCGGGCGTATAATATTTAGCGAATTTATCAATAAATTCTTGCGCCGGCGCGCGTGATTTTTGCGCTTTTTCAATTAACTCTATGATTTTTGAAAATGTGGAATTTTTACTTTCTTTTGTTGTTTTTATTTCTAAATATCCGTTCTGGTTGATTGCGCCGGCGAATACAGCGCTGCCTTCACGCTTGTCTTTCGGTATTGGTTCACCCGTTATAGTCGCTTCATCCACCGAAGAAGATCCTTTAATTACAATGCCGTCCAATGGAATCATATCACCGGGGCGGACAATGATAATATCATTAATTTTTACCTGTTCAACCGCTATTTCTTCGCCATTTTTTAGAATGGCGAAGCGGGGAGATTTTTTTACCAAAGTTTCCATCGCCTTGCGCGAGCGTTCAATGCCGTATTCTTCAAAAACTTCCGCCAAAGAAAAAAAGAAAATTACGGCGGCGGCTTCCGCCAGTTGATTAATATAAATTGCTCCAATTGCCGCGATAATTACCAAGAAATCTATATTAAGAAATTTTTGTTTTAAAAGCCCTCTAACGGCTCCCGAAAACACATAGTAGCCGCCGGTGAAAATAGAAATAAAATAAAGAATCTTGGCGGCCTCGCCGGCATTAATAGCCCAGCTAAAAAACAGGGCGAGCAAAAAGGACGCTCCTGATATTCCGGTTAGAATTTTTTTCCAGTCAAGCCCGGCAAAACCGGCGGACGAACCATCGCGGCCAGCGCCGTGATCGCAAGATTGGCAGGAATTTTTTTGAGCTTGATATTTTTTATGCATAATAATATAATCCGAATGACCCGAATAATCCGAATGACCAGAATCTCGCCGATTGGCGGAGAATGTAAGATATAATGCCGTAATAAATTAATTCAAAACATCTATAATCTTTTTTAAATTTTGGACGAAAACGCGGCATTCGTCAAGAGTATTGTAAAAATACAGGGAGGCGCGCGCCGAACCTTTTATACCGCGCGAGTTAAACCATGAATGCGCGCAATGCTGTCCGGAGCGAATCATCACATTGGCAGTTTCATCTAAAATCAAAGCTATTTGATGCGAGTCAACATCCTCAATATAGAAAGAAATAATTCCTCCCCGTGAAGCGGGGTTGGTTGGACCGATGATTTTTAGACGGGGGATTTCCGCTATTTCTTCGGTAATAAATTTATTTAATTTATATTCTTGCGCGGCGATATTTTTTAATCCGATTTTTTCCAAATATTTAATTGCTTCGCCCAGTCCGATAATGCCGGCGTAGTCCTGCAATCCCGCCTCAAATTTTTCCGGCGGCGGCAAAAATTTATGGCCACCGTATGTTGAATATTCCACGGTGTCGCCGCCCGTTAAAAACGGCTCCAGTTTTTCCAACAGCCGGTGTTTGCCGTACAAGATTCCGATGCCGGAAGGTCCCAGCATTTTATGGCCGGAAAAAGCCATAAAATCAGCGTCCAATTTATCGGCGTCAATTTTTTGGTGCGGCGCCGCCTGCGCGGCATCCAGCAAAACCTTAGCTCCGTATTGATGGGATATTTTAATTATTTCTTTCGCGGGTATGGTTGCTCCATCCAAGTTGGAAGTAAAAACCATCGCCGTTAATTTAACATCACCCCGCGACTCCTCCATTATTTCTTTGAATTTTTCCAAATCAAAGGAGTTATCTGGTTTGGACGGGACTATTTTATGGATAACGCCTTTTTTTTCGGCTAAAATCTGCCAAGGGATTAGATTTGAATTATGTTCTTTGTCTGTAGTCACGACAATATCGCCTCTGTTTAATTCCAAAGAATTGGCGATTAAATTTATCCCCTCGGTGGTATTGCGGGTAAAAATTATTTCTTCTTTTCTTTTAGCGCCGATAAATTTGGCGATTGTTTTTCTCGCCTCTTCGCATTTTCTTGTCACCGTATTCGCCAGCTTATGGGAGCTGCGGCCGCCGCAAGCCGGATATTTTTCGTAGTATTCGCTAATGGCGTTAATCACCGTCCGCGGCCGCAGTGTTTGGCAGGCATTATCAAAATAAACAATCGGCTTGCCGTTGATGTCGGTTTTAAATAATGGGAAATCTTGGCGTATTTTTTCTATATCCATAACGATAAATTAATATCAAGTAATAATATTATAGCTTAAATACGTAATTTTTACAAATCAAAACGCGTTTTTATATTTTTTAGAGTTTGGCG
>QIIF01000026.1 GCA_003231075.1 Candidatus Falkowiibacteriota bacterium
TAATTATACCATAAAGATATTATTTCTCCAATATTTTAGCTCGTTTCATAATTTCCGCTTCAATTAATTCCCTGTCTTTACCGAATTTCATTCTGGATAATGCCTTGATTCTGCTTGCCATTTCATCTCTTTTTATGCCCATAAGCGGCCATGGGGTAGCCATAGAAAACGGCCGGGAAGCGGTGTTATCTATTAATAGCTTTACATACGCCGTATATTTCTCAATATTAACCAAGTCGTATTGATTAAAAACGGGAGCGAATTCCTTTTCCATAACTTCCGCGTCCTCCGAACCAATCTTAAAAAGCATCCATGTCCCCACATTGCCGAAAACCGCGTCCCTGATTGAAGTATCGTTATTTTTTACCAACTGCCCTAAATACTGATGGGCTATAATTAAATTCAAATTATATTTTCTGGCTTCGCTTAAAATTGAAGAAATGGAATCAGTGGTAAAATTTTGGAATTCATCAATATATAAATAAAAATCTTTCCTTTGCTCGGCGGAAACATCAGTGCGCGACAAGGCCGCCATTAAAATTTTACCGACAAGAATCATACCCAAAAGATAAGCGTTCATTTCTCCAATCATTCCCTTGGCCAAGTCCACTAAAAGTATCTTTTTATTATCCATAACATCTCTTAAATTAAATGAACTTTTTTGCTGGCCGATAATCGGACGCATTGTATCGTTGGAAACAAAAGAAGTAAGTTTTGATGTCACATAAGGCACAACATTGGCAAGCGCCGCTTCTCCACCGGCTTTTTCCGCTTCTTTCCGCCAAAAATCAATAACAGTTTGATCTTTGCATTTTTCCAATTTCATTTTACGAAATTCGGGATCGGATAAAACCTTTGGAATCTCCATTAAGGTTGAGCCGCTGTCCGGATCGCTCATTATTAAAAGCATGGCGTTTCTGACATATTGCTCAAATATAGGGCCGCCGGTCGCTTTTAAATCGTATAATTTATCAAATATTTTTATCATTTCATTGATTACAAATGATTTCTGCTCCGGATATCTTGGATCAAATTCTAATAAATTCAACGCCAGCGGCCGCTTCGTATCGGCCGGAGAAAATAATATCACATCTTCGGCGCGCTCCGGCGGAATGCGCGAAATGACATCGTCAATCAAATCTCCGTGCGGATCAATAATACAAACTCCTTCGCCGTTTAAAATATCTTGAATAGCCATATTGGCGAGTAGCTGTGATTTGCCCGTGCCGGATTTACCGATTATATAAGTATGGCGGCGGCGATCATCGCGTTTTATTTTAACATCTTTAACTATTCCCCTATAAATATTTTTTCCCAATATAATACCCTCTTCCGGAATATTGGAAGGCGCGGCCGCGCGCTTGGCCGTAAGCCATAAAACATTCGGAGTCTCGGTTTGTTTTAAAGAAAAATGAAACATGCCGGTCAGCTCTTGCGCGTTTAAAAGAAAACTTATTTTTTTATCAAACCGGCGAAAAATATAATCTTTTATTAATTTATTCTCATGCCGGCGTATTATTTTATTTTTAAAACTATTGCCATATTCATAATTATTAAATTGGCTAAAGGCGTTGGCAATATTATCCAAATACACCTGCGCCCTGCCTTTATCCTTGGCGCTTACGACCACCCTTAAATTAACATCTAAACCGGCCTTAGCATTTTTTTCTTCAATCGCTTTAAGCGCCTCCTCTTCCATAACGGTAAGTTTTTTCGGATTATCTATTTGTTTTTGTTTTTCTTCCGGGCTTAATTTTTTTGTTGATTTAAAAATAGCGCCAAAAATATCAAAAAACTCATCCGTAATGCCGCCGCGGAGAGCTTCTTTTAATGAATTGTTCCGCATCGCCTTGCTGACAACATTATTGCATCTCCTATGCCATCTGCCGTTAGCGCTGCGTACGGTATATTGTATAGCCACGCCTTCTTCATGATTCAATTTAGATATTACATTAATAATGGAATTCATCGGATCATCATCCATTTTATCGTAGGTCTTGATGGGAAAAACAAAATCGCGCTTTGTTTTTAAATAACCGGCCGCTGTCTTGCCCGAATGATTAAATATATTATAATCCTCAACTTCCTCCATTGCCGCTTCCGGATAATGAGCTTGAACTTGCTGTTCAAGATAACGGCCGTTTTCCGCGGGAGCGACGATATAAAAAGAAATTAATTTTTGATTGGCGACAATCTCAAAAGAAAAATGATCGCTTCTGCCAAACAACCACGCCTTAAACCCGCGCTGCGCCCTTAATCCGCCGATACTGGAAAAAATGGTTTCACCGCGCGCTATTTCTTCATGTAATTGCTGTAATGAGTCTTCTTTGTTTAAATCCTGCGGTTTTTCTTTAGGAAGCCGCACTAAATAAATAACATTATTAAAATACTTGCTTTTTTCTGACAATTTTCTTATTATTTTTTTTAAAATAACCAGCGAAAATAAAACAACCGCCAGCCAAAATAAATACATTAGGACGGGATGAATATTTATCACTATATTTTGTTGTTGGGCGCCAAAATCCATGTTTACAGCTTTTAGCTTGTGGCTTTTAGGCATCTTAAAAACTACAAGCTATTTCTTAATCTTTATAATTTCGTCAGCTTTGATTTTGCTTTCTTGTTCTAAAAAAAACTTGTTAACTCCCGGAATAATTGATAGCCATTTTTTTATCAAGCCGATAACTTTGTTTACTTTCACTTTTGTTTTTTCCAATAAACCGTTAATATCCTTAGCGGTTTGTTCGCCGGCCCGCTTAAATTCCCACTGTTTGTTCGCCGGCATATTTAAATAAATTTCCTCAATATCTTTAGATAAAATATTTTCAATTTTTTTTTCACGCTCTTTTTGTTTTTGCGCGGCGCCGCGCGCCGCGGTAAATCCGGCTGTTTCTTGTCCGTCGGCTTGCTCGTCCAAATTCGGCTCTTGCCCCATTCGAACACTATCAAATTTCCGCTCTTGCGATTTCTCTGCCTGAGCGCCTTCTTTTTTTACTTCAACTTCCGCCTCGCGCGCCGTTTCTTTATTTAAATCATTATCTAATTCAATTCTGTGTTTAAAATTTTTAATAGTAGGCATAGAATTTTAGACAATAGTAAACAAACAATAGAAAGTTAATATAAAACGCAAATTTCCTAATGCCTATTCGCTATTGCCTATTGTCTGCTTTATTATACCACAGAAAGCTAAAAATAAAAAACTATATCATTCCGTTAATATATGCTATAATATAGTTATCCACAATAGCGCTCCTGTACCCTAAGCGCCTAAGTCATAACTTTATGCCTAAATATAAAAAAATTTCAAAAAATTTACAGCAAGTCACATTAGACAACCCTAAAACACGCAGGGAAAAATTGTCTTGGCTTAACATTAATAACGCGGGGAAAAAAGAAATTGAATATTTAAGAAAAAAATATAAATTTAATTTAAAGCATTTGCACGCCTCCTCCTCCAAAATAATAGCTCAAAGGCCCAGCTTTACCTACGATGAAAAAGAATGCTACATATTTCTTATTCTCCATTTTCCTATCTTAAAAAACGACCGTATTATCGCGGGTGAAATTGATTTTTTCATAAAACGCGGCCTGCTTATAAGTATGCATAATAATGACTTGCCGCAATTAAACGAATTTTTCAGTTATTGTAAAAAGGACGGAGATTCTTTGATTTCTTATGAATATGAATCGGCCGGAATTTTGCTTTATGAACTTCTGAATAAATTAATCGGGAATTGCTATGATTTGCTTGACCGAAACAGTATTAAAATATCTGAAATTGAAAGATTGATTTTTGACCATCGCAAACAGAAAGGAGCGGTATCGCGCATTCTTAATTTAAGAAGAAATATCATTAATTTTAGGAAAATAATTCAAAACCATAAAAATATTTTTAAAAAGCAAATGGAAAGAAAAAGCGAGCTGGTTCCTCCTGAAATAATGAAAAAACATTACAGCGAACTGATTGAATACACAAAAACAATCTGGGAAATTTTGGATAATCAAAAAGAAATGATAGAAGTGCTAAACGATACCAACGAATCACTCTTAAACAACCAATTAAACGACATAATCAAAACTCTAACCATATTCTCCGTAATAGTTTTCCCGCTCACGCTTTTAGCGGCTATTTTCGGTATGAACACTCTCGGCGGAATGCCTTTTATTGACGCGCCAAACGGTTTTTGGATAGTTATGTCGGGAATGTTTACCAGCTCTATCGGCATGTTGATTTTCTTTAAAAGAAAAAAATGGCTATAAATTTTATGAAACATATAACATGTAACATGTAACAGATTCATAATAAAAATATTTATCTTGTTTTTTTATTTTAGTAAAGTTTTAATATCTTTTAAACTTTCTACTTTTATTAATTCACGCCGCAACTTACTGGCGCCGGGCATTCCCTGCGTGTACCAACATAAATGCTTCCGCATTTCCCTAATTCCAACATCGCCTTTTAACTTCTCCGCCAACTTCGCATGCCTTAAGGCAATTTTAAAAATATCTCTATTACTTTTAACTTTACAAACTTTATAACTTTTGACTTCACTGAATATCCACGGCCGCCCCAGCGCGCCGCGCGCGATTCCCACTCCGTCCGCTCCGGTTTTATCCAATAAATTTCTCGCATCTTCCGCGCTCATCACGCCGCCATTGGCCAGAATAATGCCGCCGAAACAACCGCGCGCTTTTTTTATTACTTTAAAATCCACTTCGCCCGCGGAACCTTGATCCAGTGTGCGGCCGTGGATCATAACCGCGGCAATATCCAGACTGCTTATACTATCCAAAAATTTCAAAGCGCCGACCTGCCCCGCCTTGCTTCTTATTTTTATGGAAACCGGCAAATCAGTATTATCTATGGCAGTTTTTATAATTTCTTTGGATAATTTTAAATTACTCATAAGTATTGCTCCCGCTCCTTGCTTCTGCACCTTCTTTACGGAGCAACCGAAGTTAATATCAAAGCCGCTCGGTAATTGGTAATTTGGAATTTGGAAATTGGAAATTTGTTTTTTGTTTGTTAATAATTTCACGGCATGCGCAAAGTGTTCCGGCTTGCTTCCGAATAATTGAATAACATAAGGAGCTTCTTTTTTGCTTGACTTAAGCATCTCCAATGTCTTTTTCGGGGCGTAAGACAACGCCGTTGCCGACGCCATCTCGCTGTATACGACATCCGCCCCAAACGACTTGCAAATCTGCCGAAAAGCCGAATCAGCCACCCCCGCCATCGGCGCCAACGCGTATATCGGTTTTTCTAATTTTCCCCAAAAATTCTTATCCATAAAAAAATACTATCACATCTGCAAAAAACTTACAACAAAAGATAGCTTAATTAAATCATTTTTTTTAAAAACAAATAACCCCCAAAAAATTCCAATTACAAATCACCAGCCCCATCTATCGCTAAATTCACCAACCTGTCCGCTTCTTTGTTTTGTTCGCGCGGTATATGGTTAAAGCTAACTTTTTTAAAGCATAAAACAGCGTTATAAACTTGCGTGAATAAAGGCGCTAAATCTTTATTTTTAACTTTATATTCTCGGTTTAATTGCTTGACCACCAATTCACTATCCAAATAAAATTCCAGTTCTTCCGCCCCCAGCTCCTTGGCTTTTTTTATGGCCGCAACCACCGCCTTGTATTCAGCTTGATTATTGGTTGCTTCTCCGATATATTCTGATATCGCGGCGGCCTCATTTCCTTTTTCATCCAATAAAACAGCTCCAATCCCCGCCGGTCCCGGATTATTGCGAGCGCCGCCATCAGTGTAGATA
>QIIF01000095.1 GCA_003231075.1 Candidatus Falkowiibacteriota bacterium
ACGAATTTACAAATATATAAATTTATTTAACAAAATAGATTATAATTATTCGTAAATTTGTATTTGATTCGTAATTCGTAGACATATAAAGACACCATTGTTCTGGTGGTTCCAGCGAAGGGGTCACACCTGATCCCATCTCGAACTCAGAAGTTAAGCCCTTCAGCGCTGATGATACTTGGGTTTTAACCCCGGAAAAGTAAGTCGCCGCCGGAACAATGGTGTTTTTTTTGTGTCCAAAATTACAGCCATGGCAGCATTCGGCGGTAGTCCGGCAATGGCGCTTAGCAGATGTCTTAAATAGCGGCGCTTGCCTGAAATAATGCAAAATGATAAAATTAAGAGGTAATATAAAACATGTGACAGTGTGATAAGTTGTGTGTTTTTATTTTTTGAATATGTGCGGAATTGTTGGTTATTTGGGGAAAAATAGCGCTTTGCCCGTATTGATTGATGGGTTGAAGCGGTTGGAATATCGGGGATATGATTCCTCCGGGATTGCTTTGTATTTGGGAGATGATATTCAATGTGTAAAGGCGGTTGGGAGGATTAAGGAGTTGGAGGAGAAGATTGGCGGTTACGGAGCAGCCTCTTTGTTGGGCGCGTGTATAGGAATAGCCCATACCCGCTGGGCGACGCATGGGGAGCCGAACGAGAATAACGCTCATCCGCACTCGGACTGTTCCGGAAAAATTTGGATAGCGCATAACGGGATTATTGAGAACTATAAAGAATTGAAAAAAAAATTGGAAGAGAATGGGCATAAATTCAGGTCGGAAACCGACACAGAAGTAATTGCTCATTTAATTGAAGATGTTTATGAGAATGAATTAGAAAAATTAAAATCATCCCAACCACTTTTTAGTAAAGAGGGGAAGAATGAAAAATCCCCCAACCCCCTTTATCAAGGGGGTATTAAGAATGAAAAATCAACCCAACCCCTCTTTATTAAAGAGGGGAATAATAAGGAGGGGTTGTTGGTTTCCAGTTTAATTAAGGTTTTAAAAATGCTTAAGGGAGCTTACGGGATCGTGTTAATCCACAAAGATTATCCGGATAAGATTATAGCGGCGAAAATGGGCAGTCCGCTCACCATCGGATTAGGGGACGCGGAAACGATAATCGCGTCTGACATCTCAGCCATTATAACGCATACCAAGCAGGTAATATATTTAGATGATGGCGAGATTGCCGAGATTGGAAAAAATGATTTGCGTATTTTTAATATTGACAATGTAAAAATTAAAAAGGAAGTAGAAGAGGTGGACTGGGATATAGGCGAGGCGGAAAAAAAGGGTTTTCCGCATTTTATGCTTAAGGAAATTTTTGAGCAGCCGGAGTCAATCATGAACAGTATCCGCGGACGCATTATAGAGGAAGAGGGGAAGGTGAAATTGGGCGGATTTGAGTCGGTTTCTCAAAAATTAAGGGATATTAACAGGATTATTATTACCGCCTGCGGGACAGCTATGCATGCCGGATTGGCCGGGGAGTATATGCTGGAGGAATACGCCGGAATTCCGACTGAAGTTGAATACGCGTCAGAATTTAGATACAGAAAACCGCTTATAGATAAAAATACCGCTCTTTTGGCAATCAGCCAGTCAGGCGAGACTGCGGACACTTTGGCGGCGATCCGCGAGGCCAAAGAAAAAAACGCTTTGACTTTGGGAATCGTTAATGTGGTCGGCTCAAGCATAGCCCGCGAGATTGACGCCGGCGCCTACAACCATATCGGGCCGGAAATATCGGTCGCTTCCACCAAGGCGTTCACTTCGCAAGTAGCGATTATGGCCTTGATAACCGTGTATTTGGGCAGGCAAAGGCAAATGTCGCTTGTTATCGGCGAACGGATAATTAAAGAATTATTGTTAATTCCTGAAAAAATAAAAAAGATTTTGAGCAGAAACGATGAAATTAAAAAAATCGCCGAGAAATATATGAACGCGGATAATTTCTTTTATCTGGGGAGAAAATACAATAATCCAACAGCTTTAGAGGGCGCTTTAAAATTAAAAGAATTATCCTATATCCACGCCGAAGGAATTCCTTCCGGCGAGATGAAGCACGGCTCAATCGCGTTAATAGATAAAAATTTTCCAAGCATGTTTATTTGTCCGCAAGACTCGGTGTATGAAAAAAATATCAGTAATATGGAAGAAATAAAATCCCGCGGCGGCCGAATTATCGCCATTGCGACCGAGGGAGACGGACGAATAAAAGAAATAGCCGATGATGTGATATATATCCCGAAAACTTTGGAAATGCTAACCCCGATTCTATCAACCATACCGCTGCAGTTGTTCGCTTATTATGTGTCGGCGTTAAAGGGATTGGATGTAGATAAGCCCCGTAATCTTGCTAAGAGTGTGACGGTGGAATAAATTATGCGTTAATTTTCAATTTTCAATTTTCAAACAATTTTCAATTATTCAATTCGCCTTTTCATCCGATAACGCGAATTATCCGATGACATTTTTGTCGCACTAACCGGCAGAATCCACTCTCGGAAGATTCTGCCGAGGTGGAAAGACCCACAAATAAGCATTATGCCAAAATAAGATAAAAAAACCAAGCGATCACGGAAAGGTTTAAAAGCGCGAATAAAACATAATGCCATTTATGAATTTTTTTTAATTCTTTTGCGTTAGTTAGAAAAATGATGTTTACTATAATTGAACCGGCGAGAGATATTATTAACGGTATGAATATAATTCAGATTTCTTTCATTGATATATTGTAATTTTTAAACAATCCCCAAAACAGTTTAAAAGAAAAAGCATAAATAATAGCCATAACAAATACAAAATTTAAGATATAAAATATTTTTTTTGAATTCATTATGAATTAGCGAAAACTATTTAATAAATAATCCAGTGTTTTATTCATGCTTTTCTCATATTTGTCAACGCCTAATATTATAATTTCAATCGTTAAATTTGGTTTGTAAAGAGTGCTTATTCTCCATCCGATATTATTCCCTTCTTTTTGATGTGTTTGAATAAAAAATTTGCGTGAATTTATTTCTTTTACTTCTTCTTTAATAAACGGAATTCCGCCAAAACCCAATTGTTTTATTTTTTTTAATTCATCAAAAGTCGTGATATTTACTATAGGATCGGCAAATATTATCATTTTAAAACCAGAAACGACCGACATCGGACTGCCTTCCCTGATAAATTTTTCTTTAAAATCAGAGGTCTCCATTCTTACTCCCCAATACCCCCAGCGCTTATTTGTTTCTTTGTCTTTTACGATGTTTAATTCATTTGGATATTTAAAACTGAAGCCATATTTGGGGTTTCTGTATTTCGCCGTCTTTGTTTGAGTTTTAACTTGATTGGTTTTGGAAGTTATTTTGTCGTTGGCGGTATTATTTTGTTTTATGTAACCGCTAAATAGAATTAAAATCACCGAAAAACCGACAAGTATTGTAATAAATTGTTTTTTAGTGTTGACTGGATAAAACATAAAGTTATTTTGAAATTGTTTATTGGAATTATAATTAATATTAAGAAGTGTTTGTGTTAATTAGAAAAATGAGGAGGGAAGTTTTTTGCTTCCCCCCATAGTTTATTATTGAAATTCAGATGTAATTTGTCCGGCGCAATAACCAGTGTAACCGTCAATTCCTGGCGGCCAGCTTGGCGGAAAACTATCACCCGAAATTATTCCATTCTTTTTTTATTTTTACCATCTCACTAATTCTATCATCCTCCTTTCTTTTTTTATTGATGGCTTTCACTTATCCACATTATAACAAAGATTAAAATCAACACAAGTGGATAGCTGTATTTTTTAAATTTTTGATTATTTCGCCATACAAATTATACGCGGATTAGTTGTTTTTTTGTTTAAATTGAAGTAAGATGTTTATATTGACATTATGCTATAAATTGATTCTGCCGAGGCGGAAGCCGAGAAATTTGGCGAAGAGCGTGATAGTGGAATAGTTGTGTATTAATTTTGTAATTTTTAATTTTGTAATTTTTAAATAATGCTTTAATTTTTTCCGCCGCGGCAGAATCTCTCCGCAGAGGATTCTGCCAGTTTCATCCGATGGCACGACATAATCCTATGAATTATATTAATCGCGCTAACCGGCAGAATCCCCTAACGGGAGATTCTGCCGCGGCGAAAATTAAAAATTTATGCAAATGCGAATCAGCCATAAAAAAATAAATGTAGAAGGCATTAGAGTGTCGGTTGAAGACGGCGGCAGGGAAATCGGCAGGGCTTTTTTGTATATTTTGAAAAATGATTTACGGGATCAGCCGTTTGGGTATTTTGAAGATTTATTCGTGGATGAAAATTACCGCAAACAGGGAGTCGGGACAAAAATTATTAAAGAATTGATTAAATTGGCAAAAGAGAATAATTGTTATAAAATAGTGGCAACATCAAGACACGAAAGCGAGAATGTCCATCGGCTATATAAAAAAATAGGTTTTGAAGATTTTGGGAAAGAGTTTAAAATATATATTAATTACAAATCTACAAATTAAACACAAATTCACAAATCATTTTTTAATTATTTTTTAAGTATTTGCGCATTTGTGTTTAATTTGTGTATTTGTAATATTTTTATGAAGAAAATAGTTACAATCGGGGGAGGGACCGGGCAGTTTAATTTACTGTGCGCCCTAAGAGACATAGAGGGGATTAGTGTTTCCGCCGTGGTTTCCATGGTAGACTCGGGCGGGAGCACCGGCCGGCTTCGCGACGAGCTGGGGATTTTGCCTCCGGGCGATATTTTAAAATGCGTGCTTGCTTTGTCGCGCAACCGCGAGTCCGCGAGAAAGATTTTGCAAAAAAGATTTAACGGTTCGGGCAGATTAAGCGGCCATAGCGTCGGCAATCTTCTTTTAACCATTCTTTCCCAATACGCCGGAAATTTTCCCGAAGGAGTAAAGGCATTGGGCGAGGTTTTGGATATTAACGGAGCTGTTCTGCCCGTGACAATTGATAAAGCGACATTGGTCGCCGAGCTGACTGACGGCAGTTTCCTGTACGGGGAAACCGCTATTGATGTGCCGCGGGGCGATCAGAGGGAGAAAATAAAAAATACTTTTTTGGTTCCGCACCATAGCGATCAAGTGCGCGTTTACCCTCCGGTGGTAGAGGCGGTTAGAAGCGCGGATTTAATAATTATCGGTCCGGGTGATTTATTTACATCCATTATTCCAAATTTATTGGTTCCGGGAGTAAAAGAGGCGGTTAAAAAATCGCGAGCCGAACTTTTATTCGCGGTAAATATAATGACGAAATTCGGCGAAACCGACCATTATAAAATAAAAGATTTTATCGCCAAGGCGGAGGAGTTTATCGGACAAAAAGTTGATAAGGCGCTGGCAAATTCAGCCAAACCGCCGCGAGAAATTTTGGATAAATACAAAGAGCAAAAATCGCGATTTGTAGAAATGGATATGGGTTCGCGCTGGGGAAGCAGAGAAATTATCGGACGGGATTTATTGGATATTTCAGGCGGCATTATAAGGCATGACAGTAAAAAATTAGCTCAAGCGATTAAACAAATAATTAAATAATTAGATAATTTATGATTTACATTTTTGATTTGGATTATACTCTTTTAGACACAAAAAAATTTAAGGAAGATTTATCTTCTGTTTTTGGGATGTCCGTTGAAGAATTCAGTAAAAGTTATTTTGAAAATTTTAAAAGCAAAGGAGTTAATTATAATTTAGACAAGCATTTATCTATTTTAAAAAGAGATGGCTTTATCGCGAGCGAGGAACAGGC
>QIIF01000013.1 GCA_003231075.1 Candidatus Falkowiibacteriota bacterium
ACTAAAATCGTATAAGCCGGAAATTTATAAAACATCAAAATTAATAAAATAGATTGGCTTATAACAAGCCGCTATTGACAAAAATATAATAATTGTTATACTAAAAGTAAACTTAAAAATTAACTTTAAAATTTATGGATACCCAAATTATCGGCATTAAACAATTGCATAGCACGCTTAAAAAAGTTGCCGACGCAACAATGCGCGGACAATCTTTTTTGGTTGTCAAAAATTCCAAACCTGTTTTTAGGATTGAGCCTGTTAGCGGCAATAAGGATAAAAAATACAGCATAAAAGATTTTTCTAAAATTAAATTTTTTTCTAAAGATAAAAATTTAAGCAAAAAAATTGATCAAATAGCTTATAATTAAACTTATGCTAATAATAGATTCAAATGTCTGGGTGGCTCTGTTTAATGAAAATGACAGCCAGCATCATAAGGCAAAATCTTTTTTTGATAAATTGGAGATGAAAGTAATTATTCCCGAATATGTATTTATTGAAGTATCCACAATTTTACTTATTAAAGCCGGTAAAAATATAGCAAAAAAATTTATAGAAATAGCGCAAGACAACTCTGATGTAGAAATATGTCTTTCAAGCGGAGAGTTGTTTTTAAATACACTTCGGATTTTTAAAAATAGCGCGAAAGATAAGCTTTCTTTCGTGGATATATCGCTGTTATTTTTATCGGAATCTTATAAAATAATCACTTTTGATAAAAATTTACAAAAAGCTATTAACATTCATAAAAATTAAGGAATAATATTTTTTTAAAAAATAACAGTGAATAAAATAAATATTCTAAATTCTTAACCCTTTATCAAGGGGGCTCTGCAAATTTATGTTAGATATAGAATTTATCCGTGAAAATTCGGATGCCGTAAAAGAAGCCGTTAAAAATAAAAACATCAAATTAAATATTGATGAACTATTGGATTTGGATGAAAAAAGAAGGAAATTTTTAGTTAAGATTGATGATTTGCGCGCGGAAAGAAATGAATTGGCCAAAGCGGCGAAATCAGGGAAGCCGACGGCTGAGGCCATTGAACAAGGAAAAAGAATTAAGCTTGAAATTGACGCGCTGGAAAAACAATTCAGGGATATTGATAAAAAATATACGGAGTTGATGGTTAAAGCGCCGACAATTCCTTCTCCGGATACGCCGATCGGCAAAGACGAAAAAGAAAATATAGAAGTTTATAAATGGGGAAAGCCGGCTAATTTTGATTTCAAGCCAAAGAGCTATATTGAATTGGCCGAGGATTTGGATTTAATTGACTTCAAACGGGGAACCAAGGTTGCGGGCTATCGGGGATATTATGTGAAAAATGAAGCGGTTATGCTGCAAATGGGGCTAATGATGTATTCGCTTGAGAAACTGATAAGCAGGGGATTCACTCCAATGATTCCGCCGACATTGATTCGCGAATTCGCTTTGTTTGGAAGCGGTTATTTCGCCGGAAAAGAATATAATCCGGAAGTTGATGAAATTTATAAAATCGCCGCTGACGAAAAACAGGCCGACGGCGCGATTAAAAAAGAGGGTAAATTTTTAGTCGGCACGGCGGAACCGTCGCTATTGGCTTATTACGCCGATGAAATACTGGATGAAAAAGATTTGCCTTTGCGGATTTGCGGATTTTCGCAATGCTATAGAAGCGAGATCGGCAGTTACGGGAAAGATGCCAAGGGGATTTATCGCGTCCATGAGTTTATGAAAGTGGAGCAAGTCTGCATTTCCAGGGCGGATGTGGATGAATCCGATAAATTACAGCAAGAAATGATAAGCATTTCCAAAGAATTGCATGAGGACTTGAAATTGCCTTACCGCCAGTTGCAAATTTGCACCGGAGATTTATCCGCGGGAAAATATAAAATGTTTGATTTGGAAGTATGGATTCCCAGCAAAGGCGGATACGGCGAAACCGGCTCGGCTTCCAATTTTTTAGATTGGCAGGCGAGAAGATTAAATGTAAAATATAAAGATAAAAATGGAAATAAAAAATTCGTACATATGTTAAATAATACGGCTTTTCCGACACCCAGGCCGTTGATTGCCATTTTGGAAAATTATCAGCAAAAAGACGGCTCTATTCGCGTGCCTGAAGTTTTACAGAAATTTATGCCCGGAAATTTAAAGATTATAAAGAAAAAATAAAAAAAACGCCATGAAAAAACTATTAGAAAATTACGCTTTTATTGATAGTCAAAATTTAAATTTAGGCGTGCGGAGATTGGGCTGGAAATTAGATTATGGAAAATTTAGAATATATTTAAAAGAAAAATATGGAGTAGTAAAGGCCTATATGTTTATTGGCTATTTAGAGAAAAATTCTAATCTATATAAATCACTCCAAGAAAAAGGTTTTATATTAATATTCAAGCCAGTGCTTGAAAATAAAAAAGGCGAGGTAAAAGGAAATGTTGATGCTGATTTAGTTATGCAAGCGATGCTTGATTATAAAAAATATAAGCAAGCCATAATCGTCACCAGCGATGGCGATTTTTATTGTTTAGTAAAATATTTATACAAAAATAAAAAACTCTGTACAGTATTAAGTACTCATGGTAAAACATGCTCGTATCTTCTTAAAATTACAGCGAAAGACAAATTAAGATTTTTAATGAACGCAAAAAATAAGTTGGAATATAAAAAAAGAGGCACTTCTTAAGGACAGAACCTTAAGAGATGCCTCTTCATCGAAATTCTATTATAATTATAGCATAAAGAAAAATATTGTCAAATTTAGCTAATATTACATAATTTTAAAGAAGAAATGTTGCAAAAAAATTTAATAGTTAAAAATTTAAAAATAAATTATTATCAAAGCGATATTTTGGATAAAAATAATGTTCTTGTTTTTTTGCACGGCTGGGGTTCGGAGTCAACGCATTTCAGCAAGACCTTGGAAAAATGCGGAAATTTTATCGCCATTGACCTGCCCGGATTCGGCGAAAGCGATATGCTTAAAGAAGTGTGGGACATTAAAGATTATGCCGATTTTTTAAAATCATTTTTAGAAAAATTGGAAATAAAAAATCCAATTTTGGCGGGCCATTCTTTCGGCGGAAGTATTATTATTAAATATTGCGCCAAAGGAGGAGCGGCTAAAAAAATTATTTTAATAGCAAGCTCCGGCATTAGGCAAAGATCATTAAAGATATATTTTTATATATTTTTGGCAAAGCTTGGAAAATTATTTTTTTCAATTCCCGGACTAAGGTTGATGCAAAACAGAGCCAAAAATAAATTCCGCGAGTTTGTCAACGCTGAAGATTTTTCCAACTTAAGCGCCGGCGAGCTGAAAGAGACTTTCAAAAATATACTGGAAGAGGATTTACAAGAAGATTTAAAAAAGATAAAAACCAACGCTTCAATAATTTGGGGAGATAAAGATATAACCACGCCGATAAAAGAAGGGGAGTTAATGCATAAATTAATCAAAGATTCAGATTTTTTCGTCATTAAAGGCGCGGGGCATTATGTGTTTTTGGATAAGAGGGATGAATTTAATAAAATATTTTTACGGAGTTTGCGTGTTTGAATAAAAAACAAAAAGTGTTGCGTTAGATTTTAGTTTTAAATTAATCCAAACGGCGCATCTGATAATTCCCCGTTAAATCCCTGCGGGAGGCAAGGCCTATTTAACGGGGTGAAGGGTGATTTATATTCAAATTCCTTAACGGTAAATAATGCTATAATAAAATGATTATTTAATAATGGGTTATTAAAATAACTAATAAACTTATGTCGGAAAAAGAACTACAATTTAATTTTTCAAAACAAGAAGATCAAGAAAGGTTTGATTCTTTGCCGAAAGAAAAGCGGGAGAAAATCAGCGATGAAGCACAGGAGGAAGCGGAAGAACTAAAAGAAAAAAACCAAGAAGGTGAACCTGATTGTTCCGAGGCAGAAAAGTTAGTTAAGGAAAAAAAGAAAGAAAAAGAGATTACTTTAACACCAAAAGAGCAACAAATAAAAGAAGATGTCATGAAAGGATTAAACAAAATTTCTAGAACGGGCGATCATAAATTTCCACATTTTCCAAATCTTCGTCTTTATGAATTTGACGATTTAGATTTGCCAGAAGCTATAATAAAGGACAACGAAATTCAAGAGTTGGCTCGTAAAAAAATTTTACAAGGCATAGAAAGTAATTATTTTTTTTCAAATGATTGGCATGCGATCAATCATGCATCAAAAATATTTTTTGATTCTACGGATAAGCTAATAGATAATGATCCGTCAATCAGGGGCGCAGTAAAAAAGAGATTAGTATATGAAATAAGAAAAGAGTACGAAACTAAAGTGTCATTACCGCTACACAATAAACTCATTCAAGATAGTGCCAAACAAGCAATAATTGAAATTTTATCTCAGGATTTACATCATATACAATATCGCGATACAAAAATAATAAGAATTAATAAAATTAAAAATAATTGCGTCTTAACATCAGGTGATTTTAAAGAAGCGGTTATCAACTGGATTGTCAAAACTATTAATGACGGTAATTTTCAAGATGATTTTAAAGAACTAGTAACAGAGTTTAATATCACCGACAAAGATACTGAAGAATTGATTGTTGATCAAATTACAAAGAAAAAATGGAAAAATGTTGTTTTACTGTCATTAAATTTGCCTTATGCCGAAGATATATATAAGAATTTTATCAACGAGCAAAAACAAATTGCTCAAGATACCAAAAAGCCGTATTCTGAACGCCAAAAAGCTTTTGATTCTTTGGCTGGTTTAGCGGAAAATGGCGAAACAAGCATTTCCTTGGAACTTGCCGATATTATCCAAAAGCGAGGCAAGCAAAAAGAAGCGTCTGAATCAAAACGAGGACTCGATCAAGGTCAAGAATCGGCTTTTTATACTTTAATGCGCCTTAATAATCCCGAATCAAACGACGCGCTGCTTAACTTATTGGACAATGAAAATGTAAATACAACAATTAAATACGCAGTTTTAAAAAAACTAACAAGAAATGATAGAAATTTTTTAAACAAAGAGATTAAAGAAGCTTTAAATAAATGGCTTTATTCAAAAAAACATCAAGAGTTGGACTGGCAAGATTTGCAATTTGTTAAATCCGTACTAAACAATATTCCTAGTACAGAATTACGAAATAAATCTTGTAAACATATTGGATTTGGAATTAAATATCTAACTGAATATTTGGATATTGGGATTATGGAAATATGGAGAAAAAAATATAATACTATCCCTCAAAATATTTTTTTACAACTTTTGGAATTTGTTGACGGTGACGAAGAATTGATGGGCAAATTTCAGAATCTCTATACGGCAATCCGCAAAGAAAACACCGTAAAAGAAAATTTGCTTTACGGAATAGTGAATAGTATGGAGACCAATCCTGAAATATTAAATTTATTAGCCAGCAAGCTAAAAGAGATTGATTTTGCAACCAAACAAAACGCACGAGATTTAAACCAACTTTTTAGAAAAGTAATTTTCATTAATAACATAACAAGTTACAGTGGATACGACGAAGAATACGAAGACCAGAGTGAGCAAGGCAGAGAATTAGATACTGAAATTAAACAAATATTTTCTCAAAAAACGGACAGCTTAAAAGATTTGAATACTTTGCTTCAAGAAGTTGCCACAAAAAAAATACAAGAAATTCTGCCTCATAAAAATATCACCGCCGAAAAAATAGAAAAAATACAAGAAAATTGGGGTGGTATG
>QIIF01000024.1 GCA_003231075.1 Candidatus Falkowiibacteriota bacterium
AACACAAATTTGAATTATGAATTAAGAATATAAAATCACAAATTATAAATTTAAATTTATAATAAAATTTTTAAAATCCAAAGCTCAAATGCCAATCCGCCGGCTGGCGGACCAAATTATTAAATGACTAAATTCAAGCATTTTATCATTTGAGCTTGATTTGGCATTAAGATTTTGACATTAGGATTTTATTGGAAATTAGAAATTTTATTTACAACCTCGCTAACCCCAACCAACTTCGCCTCTTCACTATCCCTTCTCTTAACCTCAACCGAATTCTTATTCAATGTCTTCTCGCTAACCACAATCCTTATCGGACAGCCGATTAAATCGGCGTCGGCGAATTTTTCTCCGGCGCCGACATCCCTATCGTCATACAACACCTCAATTCCCTTGGATTGTAAGTCATTATAAATTTTATCGCAAATCTCATCAATATTTTTGATTTTTGATTTTTGATTTTTGATTTTGAGGAGCGAAGCGACGAATGGCGCGATTTCTTCCGGCCAAACTATCCCGCGATCATCGTTATGCGCCTCAACAATCGTCCCCATAATCCTTGAAGGTCCCATTCCGTAACAACCCATTATCACATCTTTTTTCCCGCCGTTCTCATCAGTATACTGAAAACCGAAATCCTTTGAAAAACGATTGCTTAATTTAAAAATATTTCCAACTTCAATCGCTTTTTCCTCACGCAATTTTTTGTTTCCGCATGACGGACAAACTTTCTGCTCTTCAATTATTTCTTTATTTACCGCGATATTGCAGTTATCGCAAATATGAATTAAATCTTCGCCGTTCTCGGACAACGCTTGAAATTCATGGGAATACTTGGAAAATGTGCCGCCCGAGGCGAATGTTAAATATGTTAAATCCAACAGTCCGCATCGTTCAAAAATTTTAAAATACGCTTTTTGCGCCAATTTATAATATTCGCCCAAATCTTCTTCGCTCGTATGAAACGAGTATAAATCTTTCATGGAAAATTCCCGTCCGCGCAGGAGCCCGGCTTTGGCGCGCAGTTCATTCCTGAATTTCGTCTGTATCTGGTAAACAAATTTAGGTAAATCTTTATATGAAAAAATATGCTTTTTAAGCAAAGGCGTGATAATTTCTTCATGCGTCGCGCCCAGCGCGTATTCTTTTTTATCCGCTCCGGAGAGTTTAAACAACACATCAAAATTTTCCCAGCGATTAGTTGCTTCCAATAATTCCTTCGGTATTAATGCCGGCATAAGAATCTCCTGCCCTCCAATCGCGTTCATTTCTTCGCGGATTATATTTTTTATTTTCTCATGGACCCGATGCCCCAGAGGCAAAAAGGTATAAATACCGGCCGCCACTTTATCAATAAAACCGCCCCTGATTAATGTCCGGGCGTTAAAGCTTGTTTCATCCTTTGATATTTCTTTTGTTGTCTTAGTGAATAATTCTGATTGTCTCATAGAAAACGAATTAAAAATTACGAATTACGAATTAAGAATATTACCTTATTAGTTTACATTAAAACGAGGGCAGTTGTCAAAAAAAATGCCAGCCCCGCCATTGTTAATCAACAACGGGGCTGTTTGCGCGTTTAGCGCTTAAAAATTGTGCCAAAATTTTCTTCTTTGCCCGCCGATTTTCATACTTTTCTTCCTTGTTTTAAATTAATAAAAAACAACCCGTCCGGGCTGTTCTGACTTAATTTTGATTGTAATTTTTTAATTACTACACATCAAAACTCCCAAACGTGACAAACGAATGGTTGCGCGGCGGATTAATTCGCAGTAATAATTTTCTCATAAATTTATCCTTAATTAAAATAATAAATTTATTTTACAATTTTACGAACTTAACAAACTTTCAACTCTTCCACTTCTCCCAAACCACTAACAACGGCGAGGCCAAAAATATTGATGAATAAGTTCCTACAAAAATTCCGATTGACAGGGCTAAGGCGAAAGATCTGATTGTCTGCCCGCCGAAAAAGACAATTGACAATAAAACCAATATAGTCGTTAATGAAGTATTAATTGAACGAGTGAGTGTTTGATTAACGCTTGTATTAATAGTTCCTTCAAAATCCTCTTCGCTTTTCGGCAAATTTTCGCGAATACGGTCAAAAACAACAATCGTATCATTAACACTATAACCGATTACCGTTAAAATCGCCGCCACAAAAGGCGTATTGACTTCTATTCCGAAAAACTTGCCCAAAATCACAAACACGCCGATAGTAATTAAAACATCGTGAAATAAAGTAATAATAGCGACTACTCCGTATTTCCATGATATAATCGGCTTTGACACTTTTCTAAACGCCCAAGCAATGTATAAAACAATAGCGATTAAAACAAAAAATATAGCGTAAATTGATTTCCTTTTTAACTCCTCGCCGATTGACGGACCGATAGAATCAAAACGCAACTCTTCTAACGACTGAGTATTATTCGCCTCTACGGCATTA
This sequence comes from Candidatus Falkowiibacteriota bacterium, assembly GCA_003231075.1. Lineage (GTDB taxonomy): Bacteria > Patescibacteriota > Patescibacteriia > Patescibacteriales > SZUA-104 > SZUA-104. Next base: position 2,453 of record QIIF01000024.1, read on the forward strand.
TCGGTGTTCCGCGCCGTTAACTTTTGAAGCGTCGTTAGTATTTCCTGATGTTTATCCTCGCTTACATCTTGAAAACGCAAAAGCATACCGTCTTTGCCTGCCGGCTGGACAGTTAAACTTTTTAAATCTAAATTTTCTAAAACCGTTTTAACTTCCTCGGTAGTCGGTTTATTGCTTAAAAATTTAATTTCCAATAATCCTCCGCCGGTAAAATCAATACCTAAATTAAGCCCGAACGCGATTAAAAGAATAACTGATACCATTACCAGCAAACCAGATATTGATAACCAAATTTTTTTATTTTGAATTATTTTATACATATAATAATTAGCTTGTAGCTTGTAGCTTGTAGGAGGTAGCTTGTAAAAATAAATCCCGCGACCTATAAACTAAAAGCTATTTTTTTACTCCCATTAACCACTTTCTGTTTTCTAACCATGGACCGCTGATTAAATTAAAAAAGTTTTTAGTAATAACAATAGCGGAAAACATAGAAATTACAATACCCAAACTTAAAGTAATGGCAAATCCCTTAACGATGCTGGTAGAAAATTGAATTAAAATAAAACATGTAATTAAAGTGGACACATTGCCATCGCGAATTGACGGCCATGCCCGCTTAAACCCTTCGTCAATCGCCAAATCCAACGGTTTACCTATTTTTAATTCTTCTTTAATTCTTTCAAATATAAGAACATTGGCATCAACCGCCATACCGATAGATAATACAAAACCGGCCATTCCCGCTAATGTTAGGGTGACGGGCCATAGCTTAAATAACGCCAAAACTAATAATCCATAAATTATCAAAGAAAATACCGCCAAAACTCCGGGCAGGCGATAGTATAAAATCATAAACAACGCTACTAAAATCAAACCTATAACACCCGCTTCCATACTATCGGCCACTGATTTATGCCCCAGGCTCGCGCCTACGGTTTGTTGGTTTACTAAAGTAATAGGAACAGGCAAAGCGCCGGCGTTTAACCGTTGCGCCAATAATTTTGCTTCTTTAATATTAAAACTTCCGGAAATTACCGCTTTGCCTCCGGTTATTTTTTCATTAACAGTCGGCGTGCTTATCGGATAATTATCCAAATATATAGCTACCGGCTTGCCAATATTTCGTTCCGTAATCTCCGCGAAAAGTTTAGTCCCTTCACTATCAAATTCCAAAGCGACTTCCGGCGTATTATCATTAGAATTAAATTCCACTCTCGCTCTCTTTAAATTTTTACCGGTTAACTCAGTATTTTTCCATTTAGTCTGCGGTCCGGTAATGTCTTCTTTATTCTTTGTTTTTATTAAAATATATCCCGCTTTATATTCTTCTTGCGGCCTTTCTCCTTGTTTATAAATTAAATGATATCCGAATTTTGTTTCTACCGGACCGGAAATTGTTCCTACTTTTTGTGGAAAAACTATCTTTTCAAACGGCTCAACCATCATCCCCCTGCCAAACCATCCCAATTCACCGCCGCTTGGACCGCTTGGACCGCTTGAATATTTTTTAGCCAATTCCGCAAAATTCTTCGGCGTAACTTGATTTTTAATTTCATTAATCTTTTTTAATGTATCCTCTTTACTTAAAGTGCTTTTACAACCATTAATTCCTTCGTAGCACAACAACAAATGAGAAGCTTTTACTTGTTTTTCTTCTTTTTTTGTAAATGGGTCCTTTTTAACTCGCTTATCTTCCAATTTTACAATTTCATAACCACGGTTTCCCAAATGCAATTCGGTAGATGTTTTTCCCACTTCCAATCCTTTAACTAAAGAAAAAATTTGCGGATTATCCTTTTGCGTTATCCACCCTAAATCGCCACCCTTGTCTTTAGTTGCCTTATCTTCGGAAAATTCACGCGCTAAAGCGGCAAAATCACCGCCAGATATTACTTTGCCCAAAACATTGCCGGCGCGCTCCTCCGCATTTTTATTATATTCTTTTAATTGAGCGCGTTCATCGCCTGTTAATTGCCTAATTTCCGTATTTTGCTCTTTGAATTCCAGAAGCGGAGTTTCTCCAATCATCTTTATGGCTTTGTTTATATCCTTAATTCCGGCTAATTCAACAATTACCTGATATTCATCACCGCTTCTTGATGTTTGCACAATCGGTTCTGAAACTCCAAACACATTAACCCTGCGTTCAATTACATCACGCACGCCCTCAACCGCGCCAGCCCTGTCTTTTGCTTCAATATTTTCAACTTCCGCCCGATAAACCAAATGTGATCCGCCTTGCAAATCCAAACCAAGCCGAAAATTGATTTCTTTGGTATGCGGCAATTTTATAATATTATTTGTCTCAACAGCTAACCAATCAGCTCCTTTATTATAATACGCGCCCGCATCAATCAAACCGCCGGCCAAGGCAAGCAACATAATCGCGACAAAAACCCAACGCACTTTTCCGCGTCTGCCGGGTTTAAACATTTTTGTAAGTATATTATCCGCCATTGGTTAATTTTCAAAAAAATATTGATCTATAAAAAAATCAACAAAAACGCCCATTCAGGCATTACTTATTAACATTAATTATTTAACTGATTATATTTTAATCCAAATCAATATAAAATGCAAGTGCTCTGTGATTTTAACGAAACAACCATAAAAAAGACCTGAAAATTCAGGCCTAAGATAGTTCTTTTTTTTCAAATTATAATCTTTTTTTTCCTGCCTTCCTTAATTCCTCTATGACTTTCTTTAAATTTATATTTTCTTCTCTCAGTCTCTTATTTTCTCAAAAACGCTTAATATACGGTCTGGCTACCTCATCTTTATGGTTCATCTAAAATAATTTTATTTTATTTTATTACCATTTCTTTTTTTAACAATACAGACTATCTGTCGAGCGACCTCCTCCGGTAATATATTGATTGTATGGATAATGGCGCATCTTTTATCATTTAAGCATATACTTTTTAATTTTTCGGAAAAATTAGTGTTACCCTTAATAAACTTTTCCACAGTATTGCCGGACACTCTTTTTAATTCTTTTATGCTCTCTTCAGTTTGATATCTTTTAGTTATCCGTTCCGCAATTGTTTTTTTATCCGCATCTAATAAAACAAATCCGATATTTTTTTCTTTTTTTAATTCTTCCGGATTTGAAAAACCGCAAATAATGGTAGTTATGCCTTTCTTAAGATTAATTTGTCCAAATTTTATCCAACGCTCTGTTTCTTTTATCATCCAGCTTCTCCCG
>QIIF01000065.1 GCA_003231075.1 Candidatus Falkowiibacteriota bacterium
ATGATTTTAAAGAATATAAAAAATATTGTATTGCGTGATTACTCCACGGACACGGCGTTAAGGTATCTGCCGGCGGTTGATATTTTAAAGAAGATTAAAAATGAACAAAATAAAATTTTAGAAGTCGGATCTGGAGATTTAGGCATTACGCCGTATTATAAAAAAAATATAACGGGGCTTGATGTTGAATATGATAATCGGCGGAACGGATTGCTGAAAAAGATAAAATTTAACGGAAAGATTTTTCCTTTCAAAGATAATGAGTTTGATGTAACGATAAGTGTTGACAATATTGAGCATTTGCCGGCAAGCGCGAGAGAATTTTTCTTAAAAGAAATATTAAGGGTAACGAAAAAAGAAATAATTTTAATCGCGCCATGCGGTAAATTCTCTTATGAACATGATATTAAGTTATATGATTTTTTTTATAATATCCATAAAAAAAGAGATAAATTTTTGGAGGACCATAAACAAAATGGGCTGCCGGAAGCGGATGATTTGATTGCAATGATAAAAACATCCGCGGGCGAGCTGAACAAGAATATTAAAATAACAAAAAACGAAAAATCGCTTAATTTAAAAATAAGATATTTTATTATGAAATGCAAAATCAGCAAAAATATATTTTTAAGCGTTTTGTATTATATGTTTTTATCTCTTTTGCCTTTAAGAAATTTTTTTAATTACGGAAATTGCTATCGCCGAATTATAATCGTAAAAATTATTTAATATGATATTTTCCGCTATAATTGTTAATTATAATACTAAAGAATTAGTAGAAAATTGCCTTAATTCAATTTTTACCCATTGCGATGATGGCAGTTTTGAGATTATTGTGATTGACAACGCGTCTCAAGACGGGAGTGTTGAAATGTTTAAAAATAATTTTAAAGATAAAGTAAAATTAATAGCGAATAGCAGAAATGCGGGCTTTGGTTCGGCTAATAATCAGGGCGCTAAAATTGCGCGCGGAGAATATTTATTTTTTCTAAACAGCGACACGATAATAAAAAATAATATATTGGTTGAATTGGAGAAAAGTTTTTTGCGGGATGAAAATATCGGCGCTGTCGCTCCGAAATTATTTCTTGAGGACGGCGGTGAACAGCCATACGCTTTTGGAAATTTTCCGAGTTTGGCAAGCGCGGTTTTTGAAAAATTTAAATCTTCCGCGAAATACCGGAGCAATCCGTTTGAAGTTGATTGGGCGAGCGGAGCCGCTTTAGCCGTAAAGAAAAATGTGTTTGAAAAATTGGGAGGGTTTGATAAAAAATTTTTTATGTATTTTGAGGATATTGATTTATGCAAGAGAATAAAAGAAGCGGGATATAAAATATTGGTAAATCCGCGGGCAAGCTTAACGCATTTATGCGGTAAAAGTTTGAGCCGTTTTATTAAAAGGAAAAGATATTATTATGAATCGCAAGACTATTTTTACAAAAAACATTACGGCTCGTTTAAAATGTATTTAATGAAAATTATCCGTTGGCCGTACAAGGTATTGATAACTTTTGTTAAAATTAATTAATGATTGATTTTAGAAAAAAGATTATTTTATTTATTTTTGTTGTTTTAATGGCGTTGCCGCCGTTTTTTAGCGGAGGGAACGGCGCGCTTATCGGTCTGGCGGTTTTGGCATTTATCGGATTGGCATTTTTGCTTTTTAGCGGAATAGAGGAGGCGGATAAAAAAAATGAAAGTAAAAATTTTTTTTTATCACCGTTCTTTTTTTTGTTTTTATTTCTTATTTTCAGCTTAATCACGGTTTTTTTCTCAATATCCCCTTATAACAGTTTCGCGGTTTGGCTCCAATATTTAAGCTATGGGACTTTGTTTTTTATCGCGGCGAATTTAAAAATAAAAAGAAAAGAAATTGATTTTTTGATTAAAATTTTTTTGGCCGTAAGCGCCGCGCTATCTTTAATCGGAATATATTTTTATTTAACAGGAAGTTATGTCCGCTTGACATCCACATTTTATTGGCCCAATCCTTTCGCCGGCTATCTGCTTTTTTCTTTGCCGTTGGCGTTTTGTTGGTTTTTGGAAAGCGGAAAAGGGATGAAAGGAAAAGTATTGCCGGGGTTTGTTTTAATATTGATATTGGCGGCTTTTGTCTTGACGGGATCGCGCGGGGCATTTTTAAGCATTTTGTTGGTTTTGCCGGTGTTTATTTATTTTTATGGAAAATCCCCCAACCCCCTTTATCAAGGGGGCATTAATGGAAAATCCCCCAACCCCCTTTATCAAGAGGGCATTAATGGAAAATCCCCCAACCCCCTTTATCAAGAGGGCATTAAAAATAATCAATCCCCCAATCCCGATATCCGTGGGTGGTATAACAGAGCGAAGGGGAATTTTATTGATATTGTATTAATTATTGTATTGTCAGCGGTTTTAATAACGGGGATTAGTTTTTTAAAGCAAGGCGGTTTTTGGTTCGCCTCTCATATAGAAAAAAGTTTTGCGGAGTCGGATTTTTCTACGAATATCAGATTGAATTATTGGCGGGGAGCTTGGGAAATTTTTAAGGATTATCCTATTTTCGGATCCGGTTTGGGAACTTTTGGGATAATTTATCCGCAATACCAAAAAGATCCGATAAGCGCCGGAAAATACGCGCATAATTTATATCTGGAAATGATGTCCGAGGCGGGGGCGTTTGTTTTATTGTTTTTTGTTTTGTTTCTTATTTCTGTTTGTCGGCGCGCGCGTAACGGCCTAAAAGAAAAAAAATACGCGCTTCCGCTATTCGTCGGGATATTGGCGTTTTTAATGCATAACAGTGTTGATATTGATTGGCATTTCGGAGCCAACACTTTGGTTTTCTGGATGTTTTTAGGGCTGCTTTATAATATTATAGTGAATTACAAAACATCATTTTTTTTGTCATTCCGAACGAGCGAAGCGAGGAGGAATCCCTTAAAGATCGCTAATGGCAAGGACATTGTTTTTTCTACGGGCAAGGGGTTCTTCTCCGCCGGTCGGTGGGTTGAAATGACAAAAAAAACAATGTTTCTTAATTTATGGAATACTGCCAAAAATAAGTTAGGAGAACATAAGCAAAATTGGCTCAGGGGGTTAATCATTTTTATTTCCTTTTTGCTGATAATTAGTGGTATAATATTTTTATACGGCGGTTATTATTTTAGTGAGGGAATGCGCTTTCAATCAAAAGGCGAATTGGCTTTGGCTGAAAACGCGTTTCAAAAGAGTATTTTTCTAAATCCTAATCCGAAACATTTAAGGCAATACGGGATTATTCTTTATGCCCGCGGCGCGGCCTCAAATAATGAATCGGGAAAAGAGCTTTTAAAAAAAGCGTTAAAAGCGTCGCAAAAAGCAATCGCGCTGGATAGCGGCAATGCTTTAAATTATGAGCTTAGAGGCAAAATTTATTACGCTCAAAATAAATTTATTGAAGCGGAAAGCGATTTTCGCGAAGCGGTAGAGTTAAACAGATTCAATCCGAGTAATTATATTAATTTATCCGTCCTATTGATTAAGCAAAATAAAAAAAATGAAGCCCGTAAAATAATAGAAAAAATATTATTTTATTATCCGGAAGAAACGGTCAAAAACAGAGAAGCGCGCATAATGAAAAATCAGGAGGTTTTTTCAAAAATTAAACAAAAAATTAATTATTTAAAATATTTATTATCAACATTATAAAATTTATGATTTATATTATTTATGTTTTTATTTTTATTTTCGGCTTGCTGATAGGGAGTTTTCTCAGTTGCTTTATTTGGCGGTTGATGAATAAGATTTCTTTGTCGCCGTTCAGTAAAGAGGGAAAACGGTCTGTTTGTCCGAAATGCGGAAAACAAATCGCGTGGTATGACAATATACCGCTTTTGAGTTTCGCGATGCTTAAGGGAAGGTGCAGGCATTGTAAAGGGTTAATATCCGTACAATATCCGATTATTGAGCTAATTACCGGCTTATTGTTTGTTTTAGCGTGGCAAATAGAATCAGGAGTTATAAATTATGAATTAATGCTTATTCTTAATCCCATAATTCATAATTCAAAATTCATAATTCAAATTTTTCGTGATTGGTTTTTGATTAGCGTAATGATTGTGATTTTTGTGATTGATCTTCGTTGGTATTTGATATTGGATGTTATTACTTTGCCGGCGGCGGCCATCATTTTTGTTGTTAATTTGTTTTTAGGATTTTCTTGGCAAAACTTGTTTATTTCTGGTATAATAGGAGGTAGTTTCTTTCTTTTTCAATTTTTAATTTCCAACGGTAAATGGATAGGAGGGGGGGACATTAGATTGGGGTTATTAATGGGATTTGCTTTAGGTTGGCCGGATGTCCTAACGGCGTTATTTTTAGCGTATTTTATCGGTGCGATTATCGGCGTCGCTTTAATAGCGGGAGGAAAAAAAGCATGGGGATCCAAAGTTCCTATGGGAGTTTTTTTATCGGCGTCAACTTTAATTATAATGTTTTGGGGAGATAGAATTTTAGGATGGTATTTAAATTTATTTTAATTTGAAATTAAGACGCCGGATTGTTTATTTAAAATAATAAGTAACTTAAAATGCAAAAAAATCTTCCAAATTCCAAATTTAAAATTCCAAATTCAAAATTAGGATTCACTCTTATTGAATTATTAGTCAGTGTTTCCATTATTGCGGTAATTACCGGTTTGTTTCTCGCTAATTATCATTCAATAAATAAGAGGCAAAAATTAATTATGGCGGCGCAAAAAATGGCAAGTGGCATTAGAATGGCGCAGCAGTTTAGCTTGGGGTCTAAAAAATATAATGGAAATACGCCGGCGGAAGGATGGGGCGCGCGTATAAGCAGTTCGCAAAACGGCAGTTATATTATTTTTGCCGACAATAAAAGCAATGGCGTTTATGAATATACCGTCGGATTAAACGAAGAGTTTCAAACGATAAATTTACCTAAGGGCATAGTAGTTGATTCTATTTTAGTTAACGGTATATCTGTTAATGCGGTTGATATAGTATTTTTACAACCGGATCCGACAACATTTATTAATAATAATTCAACAGTTAACGCGCAAATACAATTGTCTAACGGCAATACAACCAAAACGATTGAAATTAATTCATTTGGGCTTGTTGATATTCTTAATTAAAAGTTTATGGTTAAATATTTATTATTCGGCAAGAATAAAGTTAATGATGATAAATTAACCGCGGCCGTTGATTCGCGTTTAGCGGGGTTTACCATATTGGAAATAATAGTGGTTATTTTTATTATTTCTTTGGGGCTAATCGGCATATTGGCCTTAGCTATACAAAATATTAAAGTTACCAATTTGAATAAAAATAAACTTATTGCTTCGCAGTTAGCGCAAGAGGGATTGGAGCTGGTTAGAAATCAGCGTGATAAAAATT
>QIIF01000152.1 GCA_003231075.1 Candidatus Falkowiibacteriota bacterium
AATCAATCTGTCCCGCATCCATTTCGGAGAATCTTCAATTTTAATTCCATCCATAGCGACAGCCATATACCGCGGGCATAAATCAAAATCCTCAACATTGCACTTCAGCGTAAGCCCCCTTGATAAAGGGGGTTGGGGGATTTTTTGTAAGCCCCCTTGATAAAGGGGGTTGGGGGATTTATTTGAATTATACTCCTTAAACTTAACGCTCAAGAAAGCGGAAATCTCTCTGGCAATGCCGTAATGGCTCCATAAATCCGGCCGATGGGTGATTGACTTATTATCAACTTCGTAAACAGTATCTTTTAACCCCAAATATTCTCCAAAATTCTCCCCCGCTTTCGCTTTTTTATCCAAAATCATAATACCTTCATGGTTATTGCCCAAACCAAGCTCATCCTCCGCGCAAAGCATACCGCATGACTTTTCTCCCCTCACTTCCGCCTCCTTAATTTCCATGCTATTCGGTAAAATCGCGCCCACCAAAGCGACCGGAACCAATTGCCCGACTTCAATATTCGGAGCGCCGCAAACAATCCGTAGAGACGCGCCGCGGCGCGTCTCTACGCGCGCAATCCGCAATCTATCCGCGTTTGGGTGTTTTTCTATCTCTAAAATTTTTCCCACCACGACATTTTTAAATTTCTCCGCCTGATTTTCAACACTCTCAATCTCTACCGTATGGGTAGTCAAAAGCAAACCCAAATCATCCGGAGTAATTTTCTTCGGAATATCCACAAAATCTTTTAGCCAATTTAACGATATTAACATATATTTTCTACCGAGCTTCAGCTCGGGTTTCGCGGCTTTAGCCGCCCGTCGGCAAGTTAAAACTTGCTCAACTTAATTTATAAATCAACATAACCCCGCGCATCCTCATTAGTATCTATAACCCCATAAACTAATTCACGCGCCGTGTCTTCACCGTACTTTTCGCTGTAAATCAAAAACTTGAAAATTTATTTTGCTTTAATTCATTAAAAGTGCCGACTTCTTTATGTTTCAACAAATTGCCTATAATATACCCCGTTACCTTCCAGTCCATTTCTCCCGAAGTAATCCTTATTATTTTTCTATTTTTCCAAATATTATTATATTGGCTTTATATCTTTATTTATATTCATAAGAAATGCCTCCGCGCAACATTTGTTTTATTTTTACCATATCAACTTCCCTTTCAAAATAAAATTTCAAATGATAATGATTAATAGCAATACTGTACGCGGTAATAGGCACTCTTAATATTTCTTGTACTTTTTTAAATTGATTTAAAATTATCTGCTTTTGATCTTCTGTTCTAAAATAAGGAAAATGAATATATGTTGAATCTGCTAAAAAATATATTGACTTTTCCGGCCAAAATTGTTTTTCTCTATCTATGGCTTTCATATAAATAATCGCCCTGCCGATCCTTGACACTAATCATAAAACTTTAATTTCACACAGGCGGCTAAAGGCCGGTAGAATAAATAATTCTTTTTTACATTATTTGTGAATTTGTGTTTAAATTTGTAAATTTGTAAATTTGTAATAAACTTAAATATCATTAGGAATATCAATAAATTCAACTTTAATTTTAAACTTTTTTTCTACTAACTCGCCCAAATTCTGTATGCCCAATTTCTCTGTATTATAATGGCCGGCGTTGATATAATTAATTTTTGCCTCTTCAACACCCCAAACCACGCTCTCGCAAATATCGCCGCACATATAAGTATCCGCTCCCTTTTCTTGGGCTTGCGTAAATTCACGCGAAGCGCCGCCTGAGACAATTCCCACTCTTTTAATAATATTCGGCCCCGCCGATATTATATAAGAGTTTACGCCTAATTTCTTATTCACTAAATCAACAAAATCACCAAACTTCACCGGCTCCGCCAAATCGCCTACAAAACCGACATGAAACGGTTCTATATTTTTTATTCCCAATAACTCGCAAAGAGACGCGTTATTGCCGATTACCGGATGCGCGTCAAGCGGCAAATGAAAGCCGGCCAAGTTAATATCATTCTCTAAAAGCAATTTAATCCTATTCCTGATAACTCCTTTTAATCGGAACGGGACTGGCAAATGTTTATTAAAAACGCCATGATGAACCATTATCATTTTTGCTTTTTTCTTTACGGCGATTTCAATTAGTTTTTGCGACAAACTGACACCTGTAATAATTTTGTTCGTTTTCGGCGCGCCCTCAATCTGAAGGCCGTTGGCGCAAGAATCTTCAAAGTCCTTAACTTTCAAATAATCCTCCGAATATTTAATTATTTCTTTTACTTCAATTTGCATAAAATTTGTGTTACAATCTTCTACCGAGCTTTAGCTCGGGTTTCGCGGCTTTAGCCGCCCGTCCAGCGCGGATTAAACTCTAAAAACCGGTAGAATAAATCATGCGAAATTTATTAAAACTGATTAAGAAAACGCAAATCCCCGCTATTGAACCATCTAATATCGTCAATGCCGTATTTCATCATCGCTAACCTGTTAATTCCCATTCCAAAAGCAAAACCGCTGTATTTTTCCGGATCTATTCCGCCGGCGCGTAAAACATTCGGATGGACAAGCCCTGCTCCCAGCATTTCCAACCATCCTCCGTACTTGCAGCTCGGGCACCCCGGACCGTTGCATATAGTACATTTTATGTCTATTTCAAAACCCGGCTCAACAAAAGGAAAATATCCCGGCCTAAGCCGCAATTCAACTTCTTGTTTTAAAATTCCTGACAACATTTCTTTTAAAACCGCGGTTAAATTGCTTATAGAAATATCTTCGCCAACCATCAGCCCTTCCAATTGGTAAAAAGTATGTTCATGATTGGCGTCAAGCGCCTCAGACCTAAAAACCTTTCCGGGAACGACTAAGCGTAAAGGCGCGCCGTACTTCCGCATCGCCCTAATCTGCACCGGCGAAGTATGCGGTCTCATCACAAGATCGCTCGCCTCGCCGAAGACTCCCGAGACTAAGTCTCCAATTGGAGACTTAGTCTCTTTGCCTGTCTCTTTGGTTATATAAAAAGTGTCCTGCGTATCCCGCGCCGGATGGTGCGCCGGAATATTCAATGCTTCAAAAGCATAATAATCCGACTCTAATTCCGGACCGTCCAAAACCATAAAACCCATAGAAGTGAATAAATCTTCCAACTCGTTTTGCACCTGCGTTATCGGATGCAGATGGCCTCTGTTTATTTTCTCTCCCGCCGGCAAAGTAACATCAATAAATCCTTCCGCCGCCGCGCTTCCCTCAATCATCTCTTTTGCCCGCTTAAACTTCGCCTGCAATTCCGTTTTCACTTCATTCGCCATTTTGCCTAAAATCTTTTTTTCTTCCACGCTTAAATCGGCAATCCCCCGTAAAATTTTCGTCAATTCTCCCTTGCGGCCCAAATATTTTATTTCCAAAGCGCGCAAAACATCCGAACTTTTTACTTTGTCCAAATTATCAATAATTTCATTTTTTAATTTTTCTAATTGTTTTTTCATAATACGAACCTACGAATTTTATGCGAATTCTACGAACTTGCGAATTCTACTAATTATTATTCACTTCCTAATGAATTTAAAATTCTTTTGGGTTTTATTGATATGTCTCTGAAATTTACTACAATACATAATTTAAATCCAGTTACTGCTAAATAGCGCTTCATCTGCCTATAATCATCCTTTGTTATATAATTTTTTGCCTTTGCATCAAATAAAATTTTACTTTCTATAATAAAATCCACCCTATTACCGCCAATTTTCTTTTCTCCCAGTAATATACTTAAATCTTTTTCTCTTTCATATTGAATACCTTCTTTATTAAAAAACTCTTCTAAAATATCACAATATTGTTTTTCTTTTCCAAATCTTCCCAAAATATCATGCGCATTAAAACATAGCCCAACAATTTTATAAGAAAGATCTTTGCAAATTATTTTTTCATCCATATTTTTTTAAATTTGTAGCTTCGCATGTTCGTAGAATTCGCATAAAAATTCGTAGATTCGCATCATGCTTTACGATAACTTATTAAAAAAAACTCCAGCACCGACAGCCCGACAACCAATAAAAACAAATTCAGCCAGCTGAATAAATTTTTTGACAATAAGAACAAAACCGCGATTATTAAAAAAGAAAATAAAAACGACTGCCGGAACGCGTCCCTGACCGAACGGAACGCCAGCTCATGCTTCAATCCGACAAACCTTATTACAAAACCGATTAAAGCTCCCGTACCGACCATGGCTAAAAATAAAGACAAATAAAACAATAAAAAACCCAGCCAATTCGTTATCTCCGGATTTACATTCCATAAAACAAAAATAAACGCCGCCCAGCATAGCAAGGTTGTTGTTAGCATTATAATAAGATATGAGCGTAGAGTCATAAAAAATGTAAAATGTAAAAATCAAAAATCAAAATGACAATTTAAAATGCAAAGTTAATTTTAATTTTTACAATTTTTAAATTTTACACTGTCATTTTGATTTTTGATATTTAATTTTTACATTAATACTACTTTACCACTATAACACTATTTTTTCAAGAAAAACGAAATTAATTTAGAATATTCGGATTACGCCCTTCTAAATTCGCAAATATCAAAAAAATCGCAAAATTTACATAGCTGAGACGGTTTGGGCGGAAATTCGCCCTTTTTAATGTTCTTAATCGTGTCAACAACCTTCTCTCTGACCTTCTCCAAATCCTTGTCCGCGCCCAGAAACTCAACCTCGCTATTGTCTTCTAGATAGTAAAAAGCGAGCGATCCGACCTCTTCCCGGAATAAATCTTCGGCTGCAATCTGATAAAGCAACAGCTGCTCTTTTTCGTTAAAACTTAGCTTATCTTTCGGCTTGCCTGTTTTATAATCAACTATTCTTATTTTTCCGCCCTCTTTGTCTATCCTGTCTATTACGCCTTTAACGGTATATAAATCCCCATCACTTGATAATTTAATATTAAACCCTTTCTCCGTTAAAATAACATTCGGCCAATTATCTTTGTATTTAGCGTAAAACCCCTTTAAAATCTCCTTGCCCTTCTCCCTATATTCCTCTTTCTGTTTTTTGGACTCATACCAATCATCCATCCAGCTATTTTCATACAAATTTAAAATCTCATCCATATTAATTTTAACATCCGTGGAGACGCAAGATTTTGCGCCTCTGCCGCTACTGAATAAATCCCTTTGCCCCAAACCTTTTTTCTCATTCACTAGATTAAACA
>QIIF01000023.1 GCA_003231075.1 Candidatus Falkowiibacteriota bacterium
TGGGTTATTCTATATTTAAAAAATAGAAAATACTCCCAAACTTATTAATGTTACTATCACTGCTGACATTATAACACCTAATGAAATATAAAACAAAGACTTGCTTTTGGGGATGCCGAACAGCCAGGAAGCGAGCGACCCGGTCCAAGCGCCGGTGACAGGCAGGGGGATGGCGACAAAAAGCATTAGAGCAATACTGCCCCAAACTTCATATTTACGGTAAAATCTTTTTCTGGTTCTTTTAAACAGCCAAGCAAAAAATCTGTCAATTATTTTAAGCTTACCCGCCAATTTTTTATATATCGGGCCCAAAGAATATATAATAACCGCGGAAATAATAATATCAGCCAGCGCCGACCAAAACATCGCTGCGGCCGCGGACATTTTGTAAACCCCCAAAGCAATCGGGATTGAAACTCTAAGCTCGGCGATTGGTATAAAGGCGATTAACATTACCGCGATTTCCGGCGGCAAATTTTTAAATAATTCTATATAATTTATATCAAACATAAACACTGCCCGTCAATTAAACTTATTCCATTATAGCACAAACCGCGCCAAATAAAAAACCGTTCCGCCGGCGAAAAATTTCTCCGCAGAAAGCTCTGCTATTCTTATTTACAATATTTTATGTTATAATAATATTATATAAATAATCGGGTGATTGGAACGCTTAAAATATTCATGCGCAACCCTCGCAAGCTCTAAGCGCCCAAGCCCTAACTCTATGTTTTTATCCGGCAGCTACAATTACCCGATCGGATTGGATATATCCGATTTATCGCTTAAATTAATACAACTCAAAAAAACCGGAGATAAAATTGCCATACAAGCTTTAAGTAAAATTGATTTACCTGAAGGCTTGTTTAAAGACGGGGAAATAAAAAACAAGGAAAAAATAATTAAAGCCGTCAACGAGCTGATCGGCAAGCCGAAATACGGCAGCGTCACAACCAAAGAAGTCGTCACCTGCCTGCCCGAATCCAAAACTTTCATAAAGTTAATTGAAGTTAAAAAAACCGAAGAAAATATTTTAAATACGATTGAAGCTGAAATTGAAAGGCATGTGCCTATGGAAATTAGCGAAATATATTTTGACTGGCAGTTAATAAAGGATTTACCGGACAAGCAATTAATACTGATGGGCGCCTCTCCGCGGAATATCGTCAACCAATACATAGATCTGTTAGATGAGGCGAAATTATCCATAGCGGCTCTGGAAATAGAATCGGTTTCGCTTTGCCGCGGCCTGCTGGCGGAAGAACATTATAAATTCAAAGGAGAGGCGGATAAAACCTACGGCATCATTGATATCGGCGCCAAACGATCCAATATGACCGTCTATTCAAAAAATACCATCCTTTTTTCTTTTACCATGCCGATATCCGGAAACGAGATAACAAAAAAGATCGCCGAAACGTTGAAAATTGATTATAAAAAAGCTGAAAAAGCAAAGATTATCTGCGGACTTGACCAAAACAAAGCCGAAGGAATAATTAAAAACACGCTGTATGAAATGATAAAAAAATTAACTGAAAAAATAAATAATTCCATTATGTTCCACGACCGCCATTTCCCCGATTACGGTCCGATTGATAAAATATTGCTTTGCGGCGGAGGCGCGAATATCAAAAATCTGGACAAACTGTTAAGCAAGCATCTTTCAATTAAAGTGGAGCGGGGCGACGCTTTGATTAATCTGAATGAAGACCGGCAAAAAATTTCTAAAATTTTTTCGGAAACGCACAGCTTAAACGCAAATTTTTCGCCAAAAACCAAAAATAAAATATCAAAAAGAACGCAAAACGACAGTATAACATTTTCTACCGCAATCGGTCTGGCGTTAAGAGAAGTATTTATTGACAAGCTTTAAAAAAAACCAAAAATAAATTAATTCTCATTATGTTAACTCTCAACCTTGCCTCGCAAGAACTAAAGCAAAAAATAAAATCAAGGCACATTTATTCTTTGCTTAAAAAAATGAATCTTATTTTAATGATTATAGTGATAATTATCGCGATTATTTTGTTGTCGGCAAAAATGATATTGCAAAATAATTTTAACGATGTCGTCGCCCAAACTACTTTGGTCACCGGCAGCGGAGGCGGAAAATACGCCGAGAAAGTAAGAAAAATAAATTCACAGATTAATATTGTATCTCAAATTCAAAATGAACGCGTTCCTTGGCCGTATCTGCTTGAAACAATCGCCAAAATTACTCCCGGTGGCGTCGTTTTATCGTCTATAAAATTAAACGAAAAAAATTTAACGCTAAAATTAAGAGGCAACGCCGAAACCCGCGATGATTTTATTGAATTAAAAAACAATCTAAAAAATTCAAAAATTTTTACCGATGTCAAATCACCGATTAAAGATATACTGCAAAAAGAAAATATCAACTTCGCGCTGGACGCGAAATTAATTTTAAAAAATATTATTTCCGCGAATTACGAATAAATTACGAATTTACGAATCTGCAAATTTATAAATACAAAATTATTGAAACATAAATATTTTATATCCGTAAATTTGCAATAGGTTTGTAATTTATAGATATTTATAAACAGGCCATCGTATGAATTTTAACGATATCTCAAAAAAAATTGATTTAAGAAAAAAAATAATTGCCGTTATTATCATATTCCCCTTAACAATAGCGGGTATCATATATTTTATTGTCATTCCGTCCATTAATAATATTATGGGAATTAGAAACGAAATTGAGGCGCAAAGAATTGATCTGGAAATAAAATATAAAAAAGGGCAAAGTTTAAAAAAATTATCAGAAAACCTAAAAACAGTAACGCCTCAAATAGCCAAGCTGGATAAAATATTCATTAACAAGGATAATGTCTTGGGGTTTATCACCACTATGGAAAAAATCGCCGATGATAATCGCGTTTCCCAAAATATAAATTTACTTTCATCTAAAAGCATCGCGAGAAACGGCTATAAAAAAATACCGCTGCAAATTACGGTCAACGGCGATTTTATCAAACAACTGAATTATTTAATAAGTTTAGAGGCGCTTAACTATTACATAAATATAAATTCATTAGAATTAACTTCTTCCGGGCGATCAACTCCTGGACGGCAGGGAGAAAAAAATAATATTAATATGCTGATTTTCGCCGATACATACTGGAAATAAACTATCTATATGTTAAAATTAAAACTCAACATTCAAAAAATAAACATATATTTCTGCGTCATAACCGCGATTGCCACTATCGCCGCGACAGCGTTAATATCTTTATTTTTGTATAAAAATTTTTACCGGACAATAACGCAATCCGAGGAAATTTTAATTTTACGGAAAAAAGTCGCGCCCCTAAGCATTAATATGGACAAATTCAATAAAATTATGGAAAGGGTTGAAGAAAAAAATAAAATCAGCAAAATAAAATCCATTAATAACCCGTTTAGCTACGGCGCGCGCGGTAAACAAATTTCTAATACTAAAGACAAAATAGAAAATAAGGCGAACAAACAAAATAATGCCCCGGCGATACCGCAATTTCAATAACATTTTACATCGGCGACATCTTGCGCAATTTTTTTATAATCGGCGGTAAAATTTTTATCACTCTTTTTATTTCCCGCTCGGCGGTAAACTTGCCCAAACTGAACCTAATGGAGCTATGCGCTATTTCCGGCTTTATTCCCATAGCCAAAAGTACATGAGACGGATCCAATTTTCCGGAGGCGCAGGCCGAACCGGTTGAAACCGCGATTCCTTCCAAATCCAGAGAAATCAAAATTGACTCTCCTTCCACGCCCAAAAAAGAAAAATTGGCGTGCGCGGGAACCGCGTTCTCCCTATCGGTATTCAAAACAACATCCGGTATATTTTTCATAATCCCGGACACCAGCATATCGCGCAACTCAAAAATTTTTGTTTTATTATTTTTTTGCTTGTCCTCCGGAGCTTTAGCGTATAGGGGCTTTATTGTTTTTACGCCCGTTGAAGATTGCGGTACTCCCAATAATTCAACCGCCCGCCCAAGCCCCGCGATCCCGGGCACATTATAAGTGCCGCTGCGTAAATTATTTTCCTGATGCCCTCCCAATTGCAGCGGCTCAATCGGCGTTCCTGATTTTACGAACAAAACGCCAACCCCCTTGGGGCCGTAAATTTTATGTCCCGACATGCTTAACAAATCAATATAATTCCAACGCGTATCGCAGTTTAAAAAATTAACCGCCTGAGTAGCGTCCGTATGAAAATAAATCGGCCGGGGCTTATCGCCGCGAACCGCCGTCTTGGCTTTTTTCCAATCTTTTAATTTTCTTTCATTTATTTTATTAATAATTTTACCTATTTCCCGAATCGGCTGAACGGCGCCGACTTCGCTGTTAACATACATTATGGAAACTAAAACCGTATTTTCTTTAATTGCTTTTTTAAATTTTTCAATATCAACAACTCCATTTGTTTTCACCGGCAAATATGTCACTTCAACCCCGTTTTTCTCTAATTTACGGCACGGCTCCAAAACGGCCGGATGCTCAATTGAAGATGTAATAATATGCAACTTCCCTCCTTCATTATTTCCCCCTTTAACAAAAGGGGGTCGGGGGGATTTTTGTATGGCCTTAATAACCCCCTGAATCGCCAGATTATCCGACTCGGTCGCGCCGGAAGTAAAAATAATTTCATCCGGCTCGCAATTCAAAAAACGAGACACTTGCTCCCGCGCTTTATCCACGCCCGCAATCGCCTCTTGCCCGAAACTGTGGATAGACGAAGGATTGCCGAATTTATCGCAAAAATAAAGCAACATGGAATCAAGCACTTTTTTGTCCATCGGCGTGGTAGCGCTGTAATCAAGATATATTTTTTTCATAATTAAAACTTCTACCGAGCTTTAGCTCAGGGTTCGGGCGGCTTTAGCCGCGTACCGTAACGCTACGAAGCTAAAGCTTCACTAACCCTGAGCTGAAGCTCGGTAGAAAATAACATTTTACACCGCTATTACTTCCTTAACCTCCGGCACCTCTTTCTTAACCTCCTCCTCAATCCCCTGCTTTAAAGTAATTTGCGACATCGGGCAATGCGCGCACATGCCGACCAGCTTAACCTTAACAATCCCGGTTTTTTCGTCAAAGCCGGCAAACTCAACATCCCCGCCATCAGCCGCGAGCGACGGCCTAATTTTATCCAAAGCTTTTTCTATTTTTTTCTGCATATTTTTT
>QIIF01000114.1 GCA_003231075.1 Candidatus Falkowiibacteriota bacterium
TTTCGCGCTTGGTAAGCGGCGCGACCGCCTCGCAGGCGCAAGAACGACTTTTAACCATTATTGACGAAGTTATCCGCGCAGGCAATATTATTTTATATATTAGCAATATAGAGAATATTGTCGGTATAAGTTCCGGCGGAGAAGAGAGTTTGGATCTGGCCGAGGTTTTGGTCGGGGCAATTGAACGCAGAAGCATATTTTGCTTAGCTACGGCCACTAATCAAAATTACATAAAATATATTGAGGATACTCCTTTGGGAAATGTTATGGCAAAGATAAAAATTAACGAGCCGGATGGCAATCAGGCGATTCAAATCATTGAAAGCAAAATTGGACCGTTGGAGACGAAATATAAAGTTTATTTTTCCTATAACGCGCTGGAAAATGTTATTAAATTATCACAAAAGTATATGCATAATAACTATTTGCCGGCTAAAGCGGTTAAGCTTTTGGAGTTGATAGCGGTTAAGGTTTCCCAATCAAAAGGCGAGTGGGGAGTGGTGTCCAAAGATGATATCGCCAAAGCCGTAAGCGAGGCGACCGGCATTCCTGTTTCAAAAGTAACGGAGGAAGAGAGCGATATTTTGCTGAATATGGAAGATAAAATTCACGAAAGAATGATAAACCAAGAAGAAGCGGTTAGTATGGTGGCATCCAGTTTGCGCCGCGCCAGAGCGCAGCTTACCAGCAATAAAAGGCCGATTGCTTCGTTTTTATTTTTAGGGCCGACGGGCGTAGGCAAAACCGAATTGGCTAAAACCGTGGCTGATATATATTTTGGCAATGAAAAAAGTATGATACGGGTGGATATGAGCGAATATCAGCATATGGACAGCATTAAAAAGATGATTGGCAGCGCCCAAGGAACGCGCGGATATTTAACCGAAGCAGTGCGCAAGGCGCCATTTTCTTTAATTCTTTTGGATGAGTTTGAAAAAGCGCATCCTGACATATTGAATTTATTTTTGCAAGTTATGGACGACGGCCGGCTTACGGACGGGCAAGGCAGGACTATTGATTTTACCAACTCAATTATCATTTCAACTTCAAACGCCGGAGCTGTTTATATCCAGAACGAAGTGGCGGCCGGAACTGATATTGAAAAAATAAAAGATGTTTTGATTAATGAGAAATTAAACCAAATAATGAGACCGGAGCTGATAAACCGTTTTGACGGCGTTATTGTGTTTAAACCGTTAAGCGAGGGTAATGTACTGGACATCACTAGGTTGATGCTGGCAAGAATTGAGAAAACTTTGGAGGTGAAAGGCATTAGAATGCGCGCGGAGGAAGGCGGAATTAAAATTTTGGCGCGCGAAGGTTATGACCCGAAATTCGGCGCGCGCCCTTTAAGAAGATTATTGCAGGACAAAGTGGAAAATACTATTGCCAATAAAATTTTAGCGGGAGAACTGCAAAGGCGGGATACGGTGATAATCGGCGATAACGCGGAAATCCTAGTAAAAAAAAGAGAGAAATTATAGCGTTTGCAATTATAACGGGACTGCCGCGTCTAATGCCGCCGCGAGTAAAATTTGTTAATTTATTATACACTGATTAGGCGCGTCCCGTCCGCCATGGGAAGCGTCCTCGTTTGTTTGCGGAGTAAAAACCTTTAACAAGGAGGTTTATACGGTTTATGCCTCATAGACTTTATAAAGTATTGCTAATTTTCGGAATAATCGCGGCGCTTGCAGCCATTCTCGTTTTTTGGCTGGCGTTTCAAACGGCAGATAATCTGGAAGTTGATTTTTTGGATGTAGGACAGGGCGACAGTATTCTGATAAAAACGCCTTACGGACAAAATATTTTAATTGACGGCGGTCCGGACAATTCCGTCATTGAAAAATTGGGCGAAGAATTGCCGTGGTGGGACAGACAAATTGATTTAATGGTTTTAACTCATCCGCACAGCGACCATCTCACCGGCCTGATAGATGTGATTAAACGGTATAAAGTAAAAAAGATTTTATACACAGGCGTAGTCCATACCTCTTCCGATTATCTCGCTTGGCTTAAATTGGTAAAAAATAAAAAAATACCTCTGATTATTATCAGCCGGCCGCAGATAATTAAGCTTGGACGAGACAGCGAATTAAATATAATTTACCCTCGAAAAAATTTAGCCGGACAAACCATGGATAACTTAAATAATAGCTCCATCGTTGCCAAATTAATTTACGGTAAAACTAAATTTTTATTTACCGGCGATATTGAGAGCGAGGCGGAGAAAGAATTAGCTGATGCCGCTGTTAACTTACAAGCCGATGTTTTAAAAGTCGCCCATCATGGCTCCAACAATTCCAGCGGTAAAAAATTTTTAGAAAAAGTTATGCCAAAAATCGCGGTCATACAAGTCGGCGCCGATAATGACTTTGGCCATCCCGGCCGCCGGACAATCAAAAGGTTGGAACGGGTTGGCGCGCGTATTTTCAGAACTGACAAAAACGGAACCATAAAACTGATAAGCGACGGCAAAACCGTAACCATAAAATAAAATTATTGCCGCGCGTCTTGAAATTTTTTCGCGAATGGTGTATTATTACCATATGGGGAAAACAAAAAATAAAATTTTAATTGTTGAAGATGACGCGATGATAAGCGCGATGTATAAAAGTAAATTTGAAGCCGACGGGTTTAAAATATTAGTCGCCGTAGACGGAGCGAACGGGCTTGAGCTGGCGAAAAAAGAAAAGCCGAATATTATTATGATGGATATAATTATGCCGCGAATGGATGGATTTTCAGTATTATCCAAGCTGAAAAAAACAGGACAAACAAAAAACATTCCGGTTATTATGCTTACCAACTTAGGCACTGATGAAGACAAGGATAAGGCGAAAAAACTGGGAGTAGTTGATTATTTGGTAAAAGCGAATTTAACCCCGGCGCAGATAAGCGAAAAAATTAAAAAATATTTATAAGAAAGCAGGTAATAAACAACAAAGGAATTAGTTTTTATTTATCCGCTTGTTTATTATTTGTTGTTTTTTTTAAAAAAATATGAAAAAACCACGAGAAGAACAAACATTTGTAATGGTTAAGCCCGATGGAGTAAAAAGAGGGTTAACTGGAGAAATAATAAAAAGAATTGAGAGGGCGGATTTAAAAATTATCGCCTTGTCAATGTTTCAGCCGGCTCACAAACAAATTGATGATCATTATCCAAAGGATAAAGTTTGGATAAATAGGCTTGGAGAAAAGACCAAAAAAACTTACGAGAAGTACGGCTATGATTTAAAAAAAGAAATGGGCACCACTGATACGATGAAAATCGGAAAAGAAGTGCGCAAATGGCTGGTTAATTATATGATTTCAGCGCCATTAGTCAAAATGATTGTTCAGGGAAATCACTCCGTTGATTTAGTAAGGAAGATGGCGGGGAACACTATGCCTATTTTAGCGGAAATGGGAACCATAAGAGGTGATTTTAGCGCTGACAGCGCGGCCGCGGCTAATCGCGATAAACGCGCGGTGCAAAACATAATCCATGCTTCCGAAACGCCGGAAGAAGCTAATCATGAAATAAATCATTGGTTTGGAGCTAATGATATTTGTTCTTATAAGAGAATAGAAGAAGCTTTAGTAGAATAGGTAAAGCAGATAAAGATAAAGATAAAGATATATATATCCAATGGGCATATAAAAACGATATTCCGCTACATAAAACGAGAACATGTGTAAAAAATTTAAAAAAGAGTGTGGGGATTGTCCCACTTGCTGGGACAGAAGAAGGGCGTATAAAGAGGCAGGAATAAGAGATGAAACTGAATATCTTTTTGACATATCAGAAAGATACCCGACATATTATGATCACGAAGAAGAGGAAAAAATATTAAAAATTAAGTTTAAAAAAAATGACAAATGAAATTGAAATAAAATTTAAACTTGATAGAGTTGATAACACAAGGGCAAAATTATTGAATATTGGAGGAGTGCCTAAAAAACCTTATAAACAAACTACTTATGGGTTTTTTTCAAAAGACTCAATAGAAAAGGGAGTTTTCCCAAGAATTAGGAATGAGCATGGCAAAACAGTGTTCACCGTGAAGGTTAAAACTCGGAAAAAAACAAAATATTTTGAAAGAAAAGAGTATTCAGTAGAAATAGCCAGCACCGAAGATGGCATAAACATTATAAAGTCAATGGGGTATAATCAAGTAAGAACTTTTAAAAAAATCAGAGAAGAGTGGGAATTTAAAGACATAAAAGTGGTTTTAGATAAATTATACTTTGGCACTTACATGGAAATTGAAGGGTCAAAAGATGGTATAGAAAGAATGGTTAAAAAGCTTGGCTTTAAAAACAAAGAAAGAATAATAAAAGCGTATTTAGGGCTTGAGGACGACTATTTAGAATTAAAAAATAAAATCAATCAAAAATAATTTTGTTTAATATTAGCTAAAAATAATAGTCTTGACAAAAAATATAATTCTGCTAATATTAAAGCATTATGAAACAAGCTATCCGAACAATTTGCGTCCGAATTATGCCTATCTTAGTGTTAGGCATTATTGTCGTGCGTTAAATGGGTGGCTTAAAAAATAAAACTCAAAATACTTCATCATAAACATAGAGAATAGATTAAGAGCCACCCAAATCAAAATGGGTGGCTCTTAATTTGTTCTTTATATCAATCTATGTAAAAATGCGCTGTTTTCAGCTTAATGCCATGGGAAAGAACTGAAAGTTCTTTATGAAAACACCACCCCTCTGGCATTTTTGCCCATCAGGCAATCATAAGACCTGCTCGGGCGAGCTGAACAACACGCATTTTAACATAAAAGGGGGTTTTGGAATTTTTCCAAGCCCCCTCTATAAAATTTTATATTAAAAGGAGGATCTATGGATGAAGTAGAAGTTCGCAGGTATTGTAAAATATGTTTTTATACTTTGTTGAAGGGGGAGAGGTGCTATGAGCACCCGGATGCCCCCATTGTCAGGGAGGTGATAGAACCTCTCCCTGTTTTAGAACCCTCTCCGGAGTTATGCACGGAAAATCCAAAATTGCGAAAAATATAATATTATTAGCGGAAGTGGACAGCGCCCTAAAAGTTGTCCTCTTCCGCTAATCCCAATCTTTTTATTTTTAATAAAGTTTAAATAAAAAATAAGCGTAAATTTATGAATTTTCAAGGATGTAAAAATATAATTATTATTGGGACTGTCGCCGAATGCCAGTTTT
>QIIF01000139.1 GCA_003231075.1 Candidatus Falkowiibacteriota bacterium
CAAATTCAAAATACTAAATTTCAAATAAATCCAAAATTATAATTTTCAAAATTCAAAACAAATTTATTTTTTTGAATTTTGGACATTGTAATTTATTTAGGATTTGTAATTTTGAATTTTTAATTTATTAAATTTTATTCAAACTATGTCTACTAAAATAGCTAAAAAACTAAAACAAAAAAATAAATCCCTGCTCGCGCCGGGCCATACCGCTTGCGCCGGGTGCGGGCAAATGATTGCCGCGAGAACTGTCGCGCAAGCGCTGGGGCCGAACACGATTATCGCCAATGCCACCGGCTGCCTTGAGGTGACAACAACCGCATACCCGATGAGCGCATGGGGGATGCCGTGGATACACTCCTTGTTTGAAAACGCTTCCGCCGTAGCAAGCGGTATACGCGCGGCCTTGGATTACAAAATAAAAATCCGAAATCCGAAATCCGAAATCCGAAATCCGATACAGGTTGTTGCCCAGGGCGGGGATGGAGGCACCTTTGATATCGGATTTGGCTTGATTTCCGGAATGTGGGAACGGGGCGAGGATATCTTATATATTTGCTACGATACCGAGGCATATTCCAATACCGGCATACAGGCGTCAAGCGCTACCCCTTGGGCGGCGTCAACCACCACTACTCCTTCCGGAAAATGTATGAACAAACAAAAAAGCCCCCTTGATAAAGGGGGTTGGGGGGATTTCTGCCCGATTGACGCGATCGGTTCGCACCAAAGAAAAAAAGACATAATAGCCATTGCCTTGGCGCATAGATTAAATTATGTAGCGCAAAGCACCGCCGGATTCCCGGACGATATCGCCGCCAAAGTTAAAAAGGCCTTATCGTTTAAAGGCCCGAAATATATCCAAATTATGGCGCCCTGCGTACCGGGCTGGAAAATCAACTCGGCGCAAACCATACAAGTGGGAAAACTGGCGGCTCAAACCGGACTTTACCCGCTTCTGGAATATGAAAACGGACAATTAACAAATGTTTTAAAAGTTCCCGATCCGCGCCCCAAAGTAAACGAATACCTTAAACTGCAAGGACGGTTCGCGCATCTTTTTAAAAACAAAAGCGGCGAAAAAGAAATTAAACATATACAAGAGTTGGCGGACGGAAATATAAAAAAGTATAAACTTAAATAAAGCTACATTAAACCAAAAAAATTTCTAAATTATAATTTCTAATTTCTAATAAAAATCTTAATGACAAAATCCTAATGACAAATCAAGTTCAAATGAAAAAATACTTAAATAAATCATTTAAATAATTTGGATTTTGGTCCGCCAGCCGGCGGATTGGCATTTGAGCTTTGGATTTATAAATTTTATTAGAAATTAGAAATTATAATTTAGAAATTTAAAAAACGCTTCGGCAATCTCTGAAGCGTTTTTATTATCCTTAATTCTTAACCCTTAAACCTTCTCCCCCTTATACCCTGTTCCGACCGGAATCAAGCGGCCGATAATAACATTTTCTTTCAGCCCTCTCAAATTATCAACTTTGCCGTTAATCGCGGCTTCAATCAGAACACGGGCGGTTTCTTGGAATGATGAAGCTGACAAGAAGCTGTCGGTAGTAAGCGACGCTTTACTTATGCCCATTAATAAATTATCCGCCTTGGCTTCTTTTTTGTTATTCTTTTTAGCTTTTTCGTTTGCCTTGTCAAAAACCGCTTTTTCAATTACTTCACCCGATAAAAGATTGGTTTCTCTAGCATCCTGAACATAAACGCGCGAAAACATTTGCTTGGCGATAATTTCAATATGCTTGTCGTTCAAGGGCTGCCCTTGCGAGGAATAAACATATTGAATTTCTTTGATAATATATTTTTGCGTTTCTAATTTTCCCCGCAAACTATACAGCTGCTGCAAATCAAAACTGCCTTCCGTCAACTGATCGCCTTTTTTAATCTTGTCGCCGTTCTCAACCAAAATGCCAAATCCTTTCGGCACGGCATATTCCCGCACCTTTTTCGCCTTGCCGATTACTTTAATATATTTACCTTCCACCTCAACTTTGCCCGCTTTTTTGGCTTTCTGAATCTTCCCGCCCAAAGAAAATAAACCTTCTCCTTTTTTAATTTCATCGCCGGTTTTAACTAAAATTTCCGGTTTGCTTCTTTTTGTTTTTCCGCCGCTCCCCTTTGATATTTCCTTGGCGAATTCATTAAAATAATATTTGGAAGATTCCGCTCCGTCATAATAAATTTTCAATATTTTAGTTTGCGGATTAGCGGCGGCCATTTTCCCCGTCCCGTCCGGAACCGTTCTTTGCGCTTCTTCTATCTCAACTTCTCCATCAACATCGGCGATAAACGCTTTCTTTTTGGGCGGGCGGGCTTCAAATATTTCTTCAACTCTGGGAAGACCCTGGGTAATATCTTCAGAGCCGGCCACACCGCCGGTATGAAATGTCCTCATAGTCAGCTGCGTTCCGGGCTCGCCGATTGATTGCGCGGCGATAATGCCGGCGGCAATGCCGACTCTTACCGGCTGATTATAGCCCAGATCATAGCCGTAACATTTAACGCAAGTCACCCTATTCATCTTACAGCTTAAAACCGACCGGATATTCACTTCTTCTATATTTTCTTTTTCTAATTTCTCGGCCAAGTCCTCGGTAATCAACTCTCCTTTTTTTGCTAAAATCTTGCCTTTGCTGTTTTTTAAATCACCGGCGAGAAAACGCCCGACAATTCGTTTTGTTATTTCATATCCTGTTTCATCGCTTTCTTTTTTTGTCATCATCAGCCCTTCATTAGTTCCGCAATCTTCGGCCAATACCACGACATCCTGAGCCACATCAACCAAACGCCTGGTCAAATAACCGGCATTAGCCGTCCTAAGTGCCGTATCGGATAACCCTTTTCTGGTGGCGTGAGTTGAAATAAAATATTCCAAAACATCAAATCCCCGCTTAAAATTACCTCGCACCGGCAATTCAATAATATCTCCGGACGGCGAAGTAACCAATCCTTTCATACCCAAAATCTGAGTCAGCTGAGTCCATGATCCGCGGGCGCCGGATTCAATCATTGAATAAACCGGACCCTCTTTGGGCAGTCCCACCTTGCAAATATTGGTGACTTTATCTTTCACCTCGGTCCATATTTCAATAACTTTGGCGTATCGCTCGCTTTCAGTCAACAATCCTTCATCATATTGATCGTGAGTGCTTTCAACTTTTTCGCCGGCTTCTTTGATCAATTCGTCCTTTTCATAAAAATCAGGTAAATCATCCATTCCCCATGAAAGGCCGCTTTGGGTTATATATTTAAAACTTTCATTTTTTAATTTATCAACAAACTCAACGGTTATATCTTCTCCGTAAAGGCGCAAACACTCTTTTACCAGCCGTTTTAATTCTCCCTTTTCCACAATTTCATTAATATACTGTAATTTTTCCGGCAAAATATCGTTAAAAATTATCCTGCCAACCGTAGTTTCAATCAGACCGTGTTTTTTAAGACGAACTTTAATTAAATTATGCAGTTTAATTTTTTTGGCGCCGTAAGCGAATCTTGCCTCCAGCGGCGAAGAAAAATGCTTTAAATCTCTGCCTTCATTATCACTCATTTTAGCGCCATGCGCCAAGCTTGTTAAATAATATCCTCCCCAAACAATGTCTTGACTGGGAGCCACTACTGGATCGCCGGTTGCCGGTTTCAGCAGATTATGCGAAGACAGCATAATTTCTTTCGCCTCTTTAACGGCCTCGGCCGTTAAAGGAACATGTACCGCCATTTGATCACCGTCAAAATCAGCGTTAAAAGCCGTACAGACCAAAGGATGGATTTGAATAGCCTTGCCTTCAATCAATGTCGGCTGAAACGCCTGAATACCGAGCCGATGCAGCGTAGGAGCACGGTTAAGCATAACATAAGCGCCTTTAATTATGTCTTCTAAAATATCCCAAACTTGCGTATCCCCTTGTTCAATAAAACGGGAAGCGCTTCTTACATTATGGACAATTTCTCGGCTGATAAGCTTGCTGATAATAAACGGCTTAAAAAGTTCCAGCGCCATTGTCTTGGGCAGGCCGCATTGGTTTAATTTTAATTTCGGATTAACCACAATAACGCTTCTGCCGGAATAATCAATTCGTTTTCCAAGCAAATTCTGGCGGAAACGCCCTTGTTTTCCTTTAAGCGAATCTGCCAATGATTTTAATTGCCGTTTTTGCCCGGTGGAAGCGGCTACGGTTTTTGAGTGCCGAGCAGAATTGTCAATTAAAGCGTCAACCGCTTCCTGCAGCATCCTTTTTTCATTGCGGCAAATAACTTCCGGGGCGCTTAACTCCATAAGCTGTTTAAGCCGATTATTGCGGTTAATCACTCGGCGGTATAAATCGTTTAAATCGGAGGTGGCAAACCTGCCGCCGTCCAAAGCTACCATCGGCCTGAGATCCGGAGGTATTATTGGAATAACGGTCAAAATCATCCATTCCGGTTTTATGCCGTTGGTTCTCAATCCTTTTAACAGCTTCAACCGCTTGGTTAATTTTTCTTTTTTGGAATCAATCGCCGTATCCAATTCATTTTCAATTTCTTTTATTATTTTATCCGCGTCTATTCTTCCTAATAATTTTCTAATCGCTTCCGCCCCAATGCCGGCTTCAAAAATATGGCCGTATTTTAAACTTAAATTTTGGTACTCGTTCTCTGAAATTATAGCCATCGGCTTTAAATCTTTTAATTCCCGCTGCGCTTGCTCAAACGCTTGGCCTAAGTTATCTTTTTTTTCATTATGCGTTTTTTTTAAAAATTCTATTTCTTTAGTTAAAATATTTTCAATCTCATCTTCCTTTTTCCCTTCTTGCATTAATTTTCCTTTTTTATTTTTTATTTCACCGGTTTGGCGGCTTAATTCCGCCTCCATAATTTTCATCTTCGCCTTGTATTCATCTTTAATTTGATTAACAGTCGCTTCTTTTAATTCCTCATTCAAATCGGTGATAATAAAACTGGCAAAATAAACCACTTTTTCCAAAGCATTCATTGATAAATTTAAAATCAATCCGATTTTTGATGAAATCCCGCGCAAAAACCAAATATGGGTAGTCGGGCTTTCCAGAGTAATATGTCCCATTCGCTCGCGCCGCACCATTGAATGCGTCACTTCCACTCCGCACTTATCGCAAATTATCCCTTTATAGCGTATTTTTTTATATTTGCCGCAATAA
>QIIF01000104.1 GCA_003231075.1 Candidatus Falkowiibacteriota bacterium
AAAAAGCGATTATGACCACGATTCATTCTTATACCGCGGCGCAGAATATTGTTGACGGTCCTAATAAGGATTTGCGCCGCGCCCGCGCCGCCGCGGTAAATATTATCCCAACCACGACAGGCGCGGCCATCGCCACCTGCAAGACTATACCGCAGCTAAAAGGAAAATTTGACGGCATGGCTATCCGCGTGCCGGTTCCGGTCGGCTCTATCAGCGATGTGGTGTTTATTACCCAAAAGAAAGTTGACGAAAAACAAATAAATCAAGCATTTAAAAAAGCGGCGCGCGGCGCGCGTTTTAGGGGAATAGTTGAAACCACGGAAGATCCGATCGTGTCATCGGATATAATCGGCAACCCGGCAAGCGCCACGGTTGATTTGCCGCTCACCAAAGTAATTGACGGGGATTTGGTCAAGGTGGTGGCTTGGTATGATAATGAATGGGGGTATAGTAATAGATTGGCGGATTTGGTGGAGTACATTAATAAGAAGAGATTGTTTTGAGTTTTTAAAACATAATATTAAATCACAAATCCAAAATTACAAATTCCAAATAAATTACAATTTTCAAAATTTAAAATTTAAAACTGTTTTGGATTTTGAAAATTATAATTTTGTCCGCCAGCTGGCGGATTAGGATTTGTAATTTTGAATTTGTAATTTATTTTGTGATAAAAGCATATGGCGAAAAAGAAAAAACGAGTAGGTATATTTTCATTTACTTGCGACGAGGGTTGCAGTATTTTTTTAGTGGAGATATTCAATAAAAAACTGGCAGGATGGCTGGAAAAAATAGAGTTAGTTTATTTTTTATCCATTAAAGACCATACGGACGCGAAGAATATGGATATCGCGGTGGTTGAGGGGTCCATCACATCAGAGGAAGATAAAAAACGCATTGAAAATATCAGAAAAAACAGCAAAATATTAATCGGGATGGGCAGTTGCGCGATTACCGGCATGCCGTCTTGCTATAGGAATAATCTTAACAAAGAACAATTAAAAGAAATTAGCGGACATTTGAAAAAATTTAAATTCCTGCCGAAATGCATGGGGATTAAAGAGGTGGTAAAGTTAGACGGCGAGGTGCCGGGCTGTCCTATGGACGATAAGAAATTTATTGAGGTATTTGAAAAATATATTTAGCTTGTAGGGTATTAGCTTGTAGGTTGTAGGTTGTAGAATTTATGGATAATAAGAATGTAAATTCGTATAAAGATTTGATAGTTTGGCAAAAATCAATGGAGCTGGTAGTAGAAGTATATAAAATAACAAATCAATTTCCAAAAGAAGAGTTATACGGATTGACTTCTCAAATGAGGCGATGCGTTATTTCTATACCATCAAATATTGCCGAAGGAAGGAGAAAGGGCAGTAGAAAAGATTTTTTAAAATTTTTATTTATAAGCTATGGTTCGGGCGCTGAGTTAGAGACACAAATTGAAATATCAAAAAGGTTGGGGTATTGCATGGATAGCGTATCCATTAAATCAGAAGGACTTTTAAACGAAGTTATGAGAATATTAAACACAATGATTAAAAATTTAAAAACCCCATAATTTCTACAAGCTACAAGCTACAAGCTACAAGCTACAAGCTAATAAAACATTCCTACAAGCTAAAAAGCTACAAGCTACAAGCTAATAAAACATATGCATAAATGCGATTTGGATATAAGTATTAATAAATTATCAAAAATTGAAGGGCATGCTGATCTTGATATTAAAATCAGGAACGGCAAGGCGCGCGAGGTTAATTTGCGCGTGGAAGAGAATAGGAGATTTTATATGCAGGCGGTGGAGGGCAAGCCGGCTTTGGCCGCGCCCCAAATGGTATCTCGTATTTGCGGAACTTGTTCGGTGGCGCATTTAACTTGCGCGATTGAAGCGGTGGAAAAAGCGCTGGGCGTAAAATCGAGCGAGCAGACCATAATAATGCGCAAGCTGATGATGTATAGCTTAATGATCCGCGACCACGCCCTCCATCTTTATTTTTTCGCCTTGCCTGATATTTTCGGCATTGATTC
Source organism: Candidatus Falkowiibacteriota bacterium (assembly GCA_003231075.1). GTDB lineage: Bacteria > Patescibacteriota > Patescibacteriia > Patescibacteriales > SZUA-104 > SZUA-104. Next base: position 2,026 of record QIIF01000104.1, read on the forward strand.
TATTCTTGATTTAGCAAATAATAAAAAAGAATTGATACACGAGGCGTTGCACATTAAAGAAGCTGGAAATAATTTGTCTAATTTAATCGGCGGACGGGCAGTGCACGCTCCTTTTGAAGTAGTCGGCGGATTTGTAAATATGGTTGACAATAAAAAAGTAAAGCCGATTGTTAAAGAATTAAAAAGTATTAGAAAATATGTTCTTAATCTGGCGGAAATTTTTTATCAATGCCAATGGGAATTAAAGAGGGATACTAATTTTGTGGCTTTAACCACGGATGACTTTTCATTTTTAGAAGGTAAAATCTGTGATTCAAGGGGAACCTGCACTATGGAAAAAAATTATGGCAAGCGTTTAACCAAGGTCGTTATGCCCTATTCTCAGGCTAAGGGGTTTGAATTTGAGGGAAGTGAATATATGGTTGGATCTTTATCTCGGCTTAATTTAAATCAAGGCAGTTTGCGCGAAAAAACGAAAAAAAGCATGAAAAAATATTTAAAGTTATTTCCGTCTGATAATATTTATCTTAATAATTTGGCGCAAGCGATAGAAATAATGCATTCAATTGACCATTCAATTGAACTTTTGGAAAATACTGAATTTAAAAAAGAAGAAATAATTAAACCGAAAAAACAAAACGGCAAGGGAGTGGGAGTGGTTGAAGCTCCCCGCGGCACCCTTTATTATTCCATGGAAATTAAGAACGGAAAGATTAAAAAAGCCGGCATAGCCACTCCCACGGCGCAGAATTTATTAAATATGCGCGAAGATTTGCGGGAACTGGTAAGCGGCGTCTGCCAATCCGCCAATCCGAAAAATCAATGGGAGAAAATAATCAAAAAGCAGGCAGAAAGAATAATCCGCGCTTATGACCCCTGTATGTCCTGCGCTTCGCACTTTTTGAAGGTTAATTGGAAATAACATCGCGAAAGATTGTCAGATAAGTTTATTTTGCCTGTACTTTTTTAATTTTTTTAATAATTGCTCCAAGGCGGTTTGCTTGTTTAATTCCGGCGGTACGCCGAAAATTGCCACTTTTTTCAGTTTGCCGATTTTTTTTAAGAGTTTAAGATTAAAGGCAAGGTCAAAGTCGTGCATTGAATAAATTTTTTCTATTTCAAGTTTTTCCACATTATTAATGATAACTACCTCATCTATGCCAACCACCGTATCAATTATAATAAGCTCTCCGTCCGCAGAGGGCTTTATGTTTTCGTTCGGGTCTTGTATAATGAAATTAATGTCTGGAAATTTTTTTTGCAGTTCGGGAGCAAGCTTAATCGGCAAATTATCAAAATTTAAGAGGGGATTGCCAAAAATATAGATTGTTTTATTGTTTGTTTTCATAATTATAGTATAGCAGATTTTGTTAATATTAGTTATGTAATTAAATGTTAAGGAGTTTGAATATAAATCACCCCAACCCCTCTTTACTAAAGAGGGGAGTTATTAAAATGTGCCGTTAGGCTTTTATAATTATATTTGTTTAGCGTATCCGGGTAAAATTGAATCAATCAAGGGGGATAAAGCCGTAATTAATTTTAGCGGAATTAAAAAAGAAGCGAATATTTCTTTCGTAAAAGCGAAAAAAGGCGATTATGTCATAGTGCACGCCGGTTTTGCGATACAAAAAATATCGGATGAAGAGGCGATGGATGCGATTGAAGGGTTTCAAGATATTTAAGCCATATAGCTTGAAGTAAATTGAAATCCAAAATCCAAAATTATAAATTCCAAATAAATTACCCCCCGATTCGGAGGACAAGCAATTTTCAAAATTTAAAATAAAAAGTTTAAGATTTTGAATTTTGAATTTATTTAGGATTTGGTGCTTTGAATTTAGAATTTTTATGAATACAAAAATAGATAAATTATTAGATAAAATTAAAGAAACTGCATTTTCTATTAAGAAAGATATAAACCTCATGGAGGTTTGCGGGACGCATACGCAGGCGGTGGCGCGGCATGGGTTAAAGCGGTTGATGCCCAAAAATGTTCATTTGACGACGGGTCCCGGATGTCCGGTTTGCGTGACGGCGCAGGAGGATATTGACGCGATAATAAGTTTGGCGTTGGCCGGAATTCCGGTGGCGACATACGGGGATATGTTGAGGGTTCCGGGTTTTTTTGGAAGTTTGGACGAGGCGAGAAGCAAGGGCGCTAAAGTGTTTGATGTATATTCCACCGAGGACGCGCTCGCGCTTCAAAAAAATTATCCCGATTTGGTTTTTTTCGGGCTTGGTTTTGAAACGACAACTCCGATGACGGCTTACGCGATTAAAAAAGGGTTAATGGTATATTCAACCCATAAATTGTTTTTGCCGGCAATGTCCGCGTTGCTTGAAATGGGGGAATTAAAAATTGACGGATTTTTGAGCCCCGGGCATGTGTCCGCGGTTATCGGCGTTGAGCCGTATAAAGAAATGAAAGTTTCGCAGGTAATCGCCGGGTTTACGGCGGAAGATGTATTAGCGGCGATTTATATGCTGCTCAAACAGATAAAAGATGGGAGGCGGGAAGTGGAAAATGAATATCTGCGCGCGGTAAAAGAAAAAGGAAACCCCGCCGCCCGCAAAGAAATTTTTGATGTGTTTGGCATAGAAGATGGAAATTGGCGCGGTTTTGGGATTATTCCTAAATCAGGATTGGAAATAAAAAAGAAGTATAAAGATCAAGACGCGAAAATAAAATACAAAAAGATTATTGAAAATTCAAAAATTCAAAAATTAAAAGATTTAAGGATGAAAGATATGTGCAGATGCGGGGAAATTATCAGGGGATTGAAAAATCCCAAAGATTGCCCGATGTTTAAAAAGGCGTGTACGCCGGAAAAGCCATTCGGACCTTGCATGGTTTCAATGGAAGGCGCCTGTAATGTGGAATACAGGTATGAAAAATAAAATTTGAATAAAATTTTTATTTTAAAAATCCCCCAACCCCCTTTATCAAGGGGGCAAGCTGGTAAGCCCCCGCGGATATTTCGGGGGGTTGGGGGGATTAAAAATCATGGTGTTAGTGATAGCCGATTAATTTTGTTGTAGAGACGCGCAGCGGCGCGTCTCTACGGATGGCGGGGTG
>QIIF01000109.1 GCA_003231075.1 Candidatus Falkowiibacteriota bacterium
TTTAGAGCATTAAAAATTATTTATAAAATTCAAAATTCAAAAATTAAAAATTAAGTATGTTAAATAAAAAGACAATTCTAATATTCTTCGGTCCTCCCGGTTCAGGCAAGGGGACACAGGCGGAAATGATAGCCGAGAAGATTAAGATTCCGGCTATTTCCACCGGAAAATTATTGAGGCAGGAGGTAAAGGAAAAAACTAAAATCGGCAAGGAGGTTGAAAAGATTGTATCGCGCGGCGGTTTAGTCTCAAACAGTATTATAGAAAAATTACTCTTTCAGCGAATGTCCAAAAAAGACGCTGTCGGCGGCTTTATTTTGGACGGTTATCCGAGGAAGAAAAGCCAGCAGGACAACTTAATAAAAAAGTTAAGAAATATAATTAAGAAAGAAGATAAAATATTCGCCATTTTGGTTGATGTCGGAGATAAAGAAGTTAAAAGCAGATTGGGGGGGAGGAGAATGTGTGTTTGCGGAGCGACATATCATCTTAAATTCAGTCCCTCGAAAAAAAAAGGTATTTGCGATTTATGCGGTTCAAAATTACGCCTTAGAAATGACGACAAACCGTCCGTAATCGCCGACAGATTAAAAATATATCATAAAGAGATTGCGCCGATTCTTGATTATTGGAAGAATAATAAGAAACTGATTAGGGTTGATGGAGAACAGAGCATTAAAGAAGTGCATAGGGAAATTTGGAAATTTGTAAATTACAAATCCAAAATTACAAATCCTAAATAAATTACAAATTACAATGGCCAAAACTACAAATCTAAAATAGTTTTGTCCGCCAGCTGGCGGATTGAATTTATTTGGAATTTGGAATTTGGTGCTTGGAATTTTTTTTGGTTGTAGCGATAGCGTATTAAATATAAAATATGGTTACTATAAAAACTAAAGACGAATTAGCAATACTAAGAGAGGGGGGCAAAATTTTGGCTAATATTGTAAAAAAATTAAAAGCCGAAATTAAGCCCGGAGCGACTACCGGCTATTTAGAGCAGATGGCTTGTTTTTTAATTAAGGAAGCGGGCGGGCGTCCTTCATTTAAGGGGTATAAATCCGGACAAGATAGCGTTGCTTTTCCGACGGCGTTATGCGCGTCGGTTAATGACGAGATTGTGCATACTCCGGCCTTGCCCTCCCGCCGGCTTAATAATGGAGATATTATCGGCATTGATTTGGGAATGGAATATCCATATAATAAATCCCCCAAACCCTCCTTTAATAAAGGGGGGAGCAGTAATGGTTATTATACGGATATGGCTGTGACTGCGGGGGTTGGGAAAATAAGCAAGGAAGCGAAAAAGTTAATCAAGGTGACTGAAAAATCTTTAGAGATGGCTATTAAACAAATAAAACCCGGCAATACTTTAAGTGATATAGCTGAAGCGGCGCAGAATTATGTTGAAGCAAACGGTTTTTCAGTGGTGCGTGATTTAGTCGGGCACGGAGTCGGTTACGCGGTGCATGAAGATCCGCAGATTCCAAATTATATTCCGCGGGGGAGAAAATTTGATAACGCGGTTTTAAAACCGGGCATGGTTCTGGCGATTGAGCCGATGGTTAACGCCGGTTCTTTTGAAATTAAAAGTATGTCCGACGGGATGACGATTAAAACCGCTGACGGACGGTTAAGCGCGCACTTTGAACACACGATCGCGGTGACCGAGACGGGGTGTGAAGTAATAACGAAATTATAATATTATCATTTTTGCAGGTTAAATCGTTTAAAATTCAAAATTCAAAATCATAAATCCTAAATAAATTCAAAATTCAAAACAGTTTTGAATTTTGAATTTTGAATTTTGAATTTGTGATTTATGAATAGTAAAATAATAAATTATTTAGGCATAGATTGGGGTGAAAAGCGTATAGGATTGGCTTTGGGAGATAATGAAATTAAAATCGCAACGCCGTATAAGGTGGTTGGCGGAGTGGATGAAATTATAAAAATTATTAAAGATGAGGATATTGATGCGGTTGTAATAGGAAAGCCTTTGCGAATGGCGAATGCTGATTTGCGGATGTCGGATGAATATAGCGAATTTGTTAATTTATTAAAAAAGAAAGTAAATATTTCCATAAAATTTGTTGATGAAAGATTGTCAAGCAAGGCGGCGGACGCGCTGGTTGGAGATAAAAAAACCAAAGCGCCGCGGGACGCGGTGGCGGCGATGTTGATATTGCAGACATATTTAGACAAAATAGATCCAATCTCCAAAAAATAAGAAAGCGTCCTGAACGCCATATGGCATTTAGGACGCTTTCTTATTTTTTGGAGATTGGATCTCTCGGGGTTATATTATGAATGAAACATTCCAAACAAAAGCTATTATTTTGGATAGCAAACCGTTTAGGGAATATGACGCGATAGTGTCGGTTTTTTGCGTAAACAAGGGCAGGTTGGAATTGGTTGCCCGAGGCGTAAAAAAACCAAGTTCAAAACTCGCCGGCCACATAGAGCCGATTACTTTGTCAAATATTATGATAGCCCGCGGCCGTCGGTACGACTATCTCGCCGCCGCCATAAACGAAAACTCTTTTATTGATATTAAAAATGACTTTGATAAAATAAATACGGCCGGACAAGCGATAGGTGTTTTTAAAAAATTGGTTAAAGAAAACGAGAAGGATGAGAAGTTGTTTAATTTGCTTTATGATTTTTTAGCGGCATTAAACAATTATCAATCATCAATTATAAATTATCAATTATTTTTTTATTTTTTTATTTTAAAATTATTATCCCAATTGGGGTATAAACCGGAATTATATAATTGCGTAATTTGCAAAAATAAAATTACGCCCAATAACAATAAATTTGATTTAGATAAAGGGGGAGCGGCTTGCGGCGGCTGCGTTATTATTAAAAGCCCCTTTGCTTGTCCCGAAAAAGGCGGGGATAAAGGGGGTTTGAGGGATTTATTGACAATAACTGATAATTGCATTAAAACATTGAGAATAATTATTCAAAGTGATTTTAATAAGTTATTAAAATTAAAAATAGATGATAAATTGGAAAAAGAGGTTGAAAAAATAATTAATTCATTTTATAAATACAATTTTTGATAAAAATAGGCAATATGGGCGGTGGTTAAATATGGTGGTTTCGCGCCGTCTTTTTTCTTGCTAAAATCGTAAAAATGATATAGTATAGAATTAGCTTTTAGGTTGTTAGCTTGTAGCTTTTAGGGTTTTTAAAGCTTTAAATAAATACCTATAAGCTACAAGCTAATATACTAAAAGCTAATAAAATTATGTTAAGAACACATACTTGCGGAGAATTAAACAAGAAGGAGGCGGGGAAGATTGTTAAATTGACCGGCTGGGTGCATAGGCGGCGCGACCACGGCGGTATTATTTTTATTGATTTGCGCGACCGGTACGGGCTGACGCAGATTACTTTTGATCCGGACGCGAATAAAGAGGCGTGGAAAATCGCGGATAAATTGCGCGGCGAATGGGTTATTTTGGTTAAGGGCAAGGTTATTGAAAGGCCGCGCGATATGGTAAATAAAAAAATGGCGACCGGCGAAATTGAAGTTGAGATTTCGGAGATTGAAATTTTAAACGAATCAAAAACGCCGCCGTTTGAAATCGGCGATGAAAAGTCAAAAGAGGCGAATGAGAATTTGCGGCTGAAATACCGTTTTGTTGATTTACGGCGTGATAAACTGCAAAAAATTATTAAAAATAGAAACGAAGTTATCCGATATATAAGAGAATATTTTCATAAAAATAGTTTTATTGAAATTCAGACGCCGATTTTGGCAAATTCTTCTCCGGAAGGGGCGCGCGATTATTTAATTCCGTCCCGCGTTCATCCGGGAAAATTTTACGCCCTGCCTCAGGCCCCCCAACAATTCAAACAACTTTTAATGGTTGGCGGCTTTGACCGTTATTTTCAGATTGCCCCATGTTTCCGCGATGAAGATCCGAGGGCGGACCGCCATCCCGGCGATTTTTACCAAATTGATATGGAGATGAGTTTTGTGGAACAGGAAGATGTCTGGCGGATAGCGGAGCCGCTGATGATTGAATTGACTGAAAAATTTTCCGATAAGAAAATATTAAAAAAGCCGTTTCCGCGCCTAACTTATTCCGAGGCGATGAACAAATATGGTTCGGATAAGCCGGATTTGCGTTTTGGTTTGGAAATTCAAGATATCACGGAAATGGCAAAAGGATGCGGTTTCGGAGTGTTCGCGAATGCCATAAAGGACGGCGGAGTAGTGCATGCCATGAAGGTTGATAACGGGTCTAAATTTTCAAGAAAAGATATTGACGAATTAACAGAGATTGCTAAAAACAGGGGCGCCAAGGGTCTCGCATATATCGTAGTTAAGGAGTCCGTAGAGACGCGCCGCGGCGCGTCTCTACAGTCGCCGATTGTTAAATTTTTAGGTGAAAAATTATCCATGGAAATCGTGAAGCAAGTTGAGGCAAAGCCGGGCGATATTATATTTTTTGGAGCCGACCAATGGCGCGAGGTTTGCGAGGCCTTGGGCGCCGTACGGAATGAATGCGGCATCCGCCTTGGGCTTAAAGATAAAAATTTGGCGTCATGGTGCTGGATTTATGATTTTCCAATGTATGATTATTCGGAAATTGAAGAAGGCAGGATTGATTTTTCCCATAATCCGTTTTCCATGCCGCAAGGCGGTATGGAGGCGCTTAAAACAAAACATCCGTTAGATATATTGGCTTACCAATACGATTTGGCGTGCAACGGATACGAAATTTCCTCAGGGGCGATACGCAACCATAGCCCGAAAATAATGTATAAGGCGTTTGAGATTGCCGGATATTCCAAAGAAGAAGTGGATAAAAAGTTTTCCGCCATGATTAACGCTTTTGAATATGGAGCTCCTCCCCACGGCGGAATTGCTCCCGGGTTAGACAGATTATTAATGATTTTATTTGATTTGGACTCAATCCGCGATATATACGCTTTCCCGAAAGACGGCCAGGCCCGGGATGTAATGATGGACTCGCCCAGCGAAGTTTCAGAGGAGCAGTTGAGAGACTTTGGGCTGAAAATAAAATAATAATAAGGAT
>QIIF01000167.1 GCA_003231075.1 Candidatus Falkowiibacteriota bacterium
AAATTATTTGAAAATAAAAAAATTTGAATATAAATCACACTAACCCTCCTTTGCTGAAAATGGAAATTATTATTAATCCCCCAACCCCCTTTATCAAGGGGGCTATCAATCCAACCATAAGCGCCATTAGGATTAATTTAAACCTATCAAGTAAAAATTATTTTGTCAAATTTTTGGAATGCCTCCGCGCTTACGGATTTGTAATTTGTTCCGCCACTATTACCAGCCGGTTTTTAGTGGAATATATAGGATCACAAGTATATATGGTTAATGTCGGCTTTTTAGTTTGTTTCAATATGGATAAATCATCAGATTTTACTATTTTCTTTTCTTTAACGCGATAATAATATGTCTTATTGTTCCAAATTACTGAAATAATATCCCCCGCTTCCAATTTATCCAAAAGATAAAAAGTCAGGTTGCTGGGCGGCAGATACTTAAAGCGGTGGCCGGTTAAAATCATATTGCCGTTTTTCTCCGGCGTTGAGCTTCGGGGCAATCTCCACGAGCCGTGGTTAAGCCCGTATTTTGAGTCCGCGGATTCAATAATGGGAATATTGACCCCTATTTTTGGGATGATTAAAGTATTATGAATTTTTACAACAGCCGATTTGGACGCTTTTCTTGCTTTTGTTTTATTTGAAGCGGAATTGTCGCTTTCTTGTATTTTGCCCTTCGCAACGGCATTTTTCCGCTCATTGGCGTTATTATCCGCGCTAATCGGCAAACCGGCCATTTTTGCCGTTATTTTTTTAATAGCGTTAATATTTTTATAATCAATTTCGGAATTCTGCTTTTTGCTTATCTCGTATTGTATTACGGGATAAAGAGGCAGAACTATTAAATATATTATCAAGCCCAAAGCCAAAATCTCCAATATTAACGCCAGAACCATCAGCGGTTTTATATTTTTTAATTTCTTAATCATAGCGCCAACCTACCAAAAAATGATATAAAAGTCAAGGGCATATCACCCCGCCTCCCTCGCTAAAGAAAAAAAATATTGTTAGGTTTAATTTATTAATCTTCCCAAAAATAATTCTTTTATAATTTTAATCCCTCCTGAAAATCTTTGTCCGAAATCGCGGTATATAACGGTAATCGGCGTTTCTTTTATTTTAAACCCGCCCGCGGAAACTTTATGCAAAATCTCGCTGCAATGCGACATCCTGTCCTGCTCAATTTTTATTTCACGGGCGGCTTTTTTGGACAATACCCTGAATCCGCTTTGCGGATCAGTTAAATTAACTCCTAAAAATACTCTGTTAAACAGCCGCGCCAACGGAATAATAATATTTTTCTTAAACCAAGGCATTTCCGATTGTTTACTCAAAAACCGCGAACCGAACACAACATCCGCCTCGCCATTGATTATCGGCTTAACCGCGCCGCTAATTTCTTCCGCCATAAATTGCCCGTCAGCGTCAAAATGCACAATAATATCAGCGCCGTTCTTGAGCGCGTACCGCGTTCCGGTCCGCAAAGCCGCGCCCTGCCCCCTATTGATAATATGGCGCAAAACGGTTATGCCGTCGCCGGAAGCAATATATTTTTTTGTTTCCACGGACGAGCCGTCGTCAACAATTATAATCTCGTCAACATACGGCTTGACCGCCGCCGCCACTTCCGCGATTGTTTCTTTTTCGTTATAAGCGGGAATTACGCAAAATATTTTATAATTTGATTTATGCATTTGAATATAAATCACCCTTTACCCCGTTAAATAGGCCTTGCCTCCCGCAAGGATTTAACGGGGAATTATTGGCTTAAATTTACGCGCTTTGGCTCCATCTTAACTGATCCACTCCTTTCAGCCCTTTGCTCACGCGCAATTCATTAATAGTATTTTCCAATCCTTTTTCCAAAACCACCACCGGCATCCAGCCAAGCTCATTGCGGGCCTTCGCGATATCAGGCAAATTTAACGGAGTTAAAAATAAAATTTTATCATTATATGCCACTTTTGATTTTGAACCGATTATGGAAATAATTTTATTGGCTAATTCCGTAACATTAACTTCTACATCCGACCCGATATTCATCGGACCGGCAAAATTAGTTTCCATCATTTTTACGGCCGCGTCCACGCAATCATTCACATAACAAAAGCTGGAAGAAAAATTCTCATCCCCCAAAATAACCAAATCTTCATTATCCAGCGCGCTATTGATAAAATCCGGAATCATTTGCCCGTCGCCCAATTTCATTCTCGGACCGTAAATTCTAAAAACGCGGATAATTTTAACATCCAAATTATACGCGTTGCCGTAATTAGCCGCCATAGTTTCGGCAAACCTTTTGCCTTCGTCGTAAGAGCTTCTCTCGGAAAGAATATCAACAGCGCCCGAATAATCCTCCCGCACCTTGGCGTTGTTTTCGCTCCTGGGGCCGTAAACGACGGAAGAAGAAAAATGCATAAACTTCGCTTCGTATTTTTTCGCGGCTTCCAAAACATTCTTCATACCCAGCGACAAAGCGTCAATGGTGGCTATTTTATTTTGCTCAAAATTTTTCGGAGAGGTCGGGCAAGCTAAATGATAAATTTCTTGAATGCCCTGAAACTCAATTTTAAATTTTTTCAATTCCGGAAAATCTTCCAAATTAATCGGCTTGGTAATATCATGGCGGATAAACACAAAATTCGGCTCCGCCAATAAATGGTCAATATTTTTTTCGCCTCCGGTGGAAAAATTATCAAGGCAGATTACTTTATTTATTTTAACCAAATCGTCGCAAAGATGCGACCCGATAAACCCGGCGCCGCCGGTGACTAATATATTTTTTTTATCAAAAATAGCTCTTTTAGGCATAAATTTAGATTTAAGATTTAAGATTTAAGATTTAAGATCTTATATCCTAAATTTTACAACTTATTTTAATTCATATTTATTATTTAATATTCGCCGTTTCCAATATCCCCACGCTTACCCCTCCGCTAAAATTGTCTTCGTAAGCGTAGAATGAGCCGAGCAGCCGGCCATTCGGCTTAAAAACGCGGACATGGGGAGCGCCGCCCGGACCGGCGCCGGTAATAATCTCCGCCAAACCGTCATTATCAATATCGCCGGCAGCCACATTTACGCCGCCGCGAAAATTTTTGCCATAAGCGAAAAATTGCGATTTAACATTGGCGTGGTTGTCAAAAATTCTTATGTGCGGACCGCCGCCCGGACCGGGAGCGGTAATAATTTCCAATCTCTTTTTTCTCGCGCCTCCGTCAACATCTCCCAAGGCGACTCTTACTCCTCCGCGGAAATTTTTATTATAGGCGAAAAACTGCCCCTCTACAATTCCTTTCGCGCTAAAAATCCTTACTTGCGGACCGCCGGTTTTACCAGTACCCGTCACTATTTCAACTTTTCCATCCCCGTCCACATCGCCGCAAACCGCGTAAACTCCTCCGCGAAAATTTTTATTATAAGCGAAAAATTGCCCTTTGACATTTCCAAATCTGTCAAAAATCCTTACTTGCGGACCACCGCCAAAACCGGCGCCGGTAATAATTTCATCCGTGCCGTTGCCGTCAAGATCACAGGCCGCCACATTTACGCCGCCGCGGAAATTTTTGCCGTACGCGAAAAATTGCCCTTTCAAATTTCCCTGTTCGTCAAAAATCTTCACATGCGGACCGCCGCCGGCTCCGGCTCCGGTAATAATCTCGCTTTTCCCGTCTCCATCCACATCTCCGGAAGCCACATTAACTCCGCCTAAAAAATTATCAGCGTAAGCATTGAATTTTTTTTCAACTTTTCCGTCTTTACCGGTTATTTTAATGATACTTTGATAATCGGAGTATGGAGCTAATAATAATTTTACCTCTTTTTTTTCTAAAGTGTTCTTAGCATTTAAAACAGCGGCGTATAAATTAACTCTTCCGCTCCCCAGCTGATTTAAATATTTCGGATTAAGGCGATTAATATTGTCAGCTGTTTTCAGAATAGTCTCAACAACTTGCTTTCTGCTGAATTCCGGATTAGCATCCTCCACCAAAGCAATGGCGGCGCTTATCACGGGAGTAGCCATAGATGTGCCGGACCAATAACCGTCATAATATTTATTGAAATATTTTCCATCTACTTGGTGAGACGGAGAATAAACCATTGTGCCGTAAAAACTTAATCCCGGCGCGGCAATATCCACGCAATTAAAACCAAAACTGGAAAAAATGGCCTTTTGGTCAATAGTATCGGTAGCGGCGACTCCGATTACTCTATTCTCCTTCCCGCCGTCATTGCACGCCGGATACATAGGAGTCTTATCCAAAGAATACCCTCCCGCGCCCCCCTCCTCGTTTCCGGCCGCGGCAACAACGATTATACCGGCATCATACGCGCGCTTAATGGCGTCATCCAAACTCCGGCTAAAACCAAAACCGGTAAAACTGAGATTAATCACATCCGCCCCGTTAGCTATCGCGTAGTCAATCGCCTTAACCACATCATTGGTATTTCCTTTTCCGTCATCGCCCAAAACTTTAAGCGGCATAATTTTCGCTTTCCATGCCACGCCGGCAACGCCGGCGGCGTTATTGCCGGAAGCGGCGGCGATGCCTGCCACTATTGTGCCGTGTAAAATACCGGCCTCGGTAAACCCTTTTTTGAATTTAGGAGCTGGATCAGCCGTATTATTCACAAAATCCCAACCGTGAACATCGTCAATAAAACCGTTTTTATCATCATCAATGCCGTTATTCGGCACCTCATTCTCGTTACGCCAAATATTATCGCGCAAGTCAGGATGATCAATCTGCACTCCCGAATCCAAAATAGCGATAACGATATCCCCCGTCCCTCTTACTTCGTCCCATGCCTCCGGGGCTTTTATTTTTTTCAAATACCATTGTTTATTATAATAAGTATCGGACGGAATAATGGCGGCCTTGAATAAATAATTCGGCTCGGCATATTCAACTTTCGGATTATTTTTAAATTTTTTCAATACATCGCTAAAATTTTTCCCCGACGATATTTTTACAACTTTAAAATCACTATTTCCTTTAAATTTCACCAATATCTCATCCGCCACTCT